>NZ_QTKI01000082.1:0-14532 GCF_010820945.1 Rhodopseudomonas sp. BR0C11 | reverse complement strand
CATCGAGCTCGCATTCGATGGTCGCGAGTGCGCCGGCCAGAACGGGGGCGCCCGAGATACCCGTATTCCACGTACCGCCGGCTAACCGCGCAGCGCCCTTCAGGCCGCCCTTGCCGGCGAAGCGTTCGCCGATTTCGATCTGGTCGGCAGCGAGGATGTTGACCGCGAAGGCGTGACTGCAAGCGATCAGCGGGCCCGCGGACGATTTCTGGTTGAGACAGACGATCAATGTCGGCGGCGTCGCGGACAGCGAGGTCACCGCCGTGGCGGTCATGCCGACTCGGGCGCTGCCTTTGCCGGCGGTGATGACGTTGACGCCGCTCGCGAGCTGCCGCATCGCATGGGCGAAGTCAGCCGGCGAAGCGGAACGAAGACGGTCCTCGATGGCAAGCGTCATGGCAGCAGCCTCACAGCTCGAATGTGTCCTCCGCGCCCTTCAGCAGATCTCGTAGGATCTCACCTTCGAGGGCGGCGAGCTCGGCAGAGCCGCGTTGGCGGGGGCGCGGCAGATCGATCGGCAGATCCTTGGCGATGCGGCCGTCCTCGATCACCAGCACGCGATCGGCGAGGGCAACCGCCTCGGCGACGTCGTGGGTCACCAGGATGGCGGTAAACCCCTGGGCCTGCCACACCTGTTCGAGCAGACGCTGCATGGCGATGCGCGTCAGCGCGTCCAGAGCGCCGAGCGGCTCGTCGAAGGCGAGCACGCGCGGCCGGCTGACCAGGGCGCGGGCCAATGCGACGCGCTGCTTTTGACCTCCGGAGAGCACCGCCGGCCATTCCCCGCGCTTGTCATCGAGACCGACCTCGATCAGGGCCGCATCGGCGCGCGCCCGGGCATCCGGGGAGTTGCGCTCGGTGCCGAGACCGACCTCCACATTGGCGAGGACCCGTGCCCACGGCAGCAGGCGCGGCTCCTGGAACATGACGCGGACGTCGCCCGGCAGTTTGTCTTCGCCGAACACGATGTGGCCTGCACTCGGAGTTTCGAGCCCGGCGATCAGTCGCAGCAGCGTGCTCTTGCCGCAGCCGCTGCGGCCGACAATGGTGACGAACTGGCCGGCCGGGATATGCAGGTCGATGCCGCGAAGCACGTCGTTGTCGCCAAAGGATTTGCGCAAACCGCGAATGTCGAGCGCGAGCGCGCTTGTCGGAGGCTGCGAGGGGCGAGGTTCGTCCTCGATGGTGCGGGCGACCGGATCGTAAGCGCCGGGCGGGGCGGCCAGAAGGAATTGAAGCGCTTCCATCATCATCCCCTCAAGAGCGCTGGAATGCCGGGTGCCACGACAGCGTCTGCCGTTCGAGTAGACGGGAGGCGCTGTCGGCGAGTTTGCCGAGCAGGGCGTAGATCAGGATCGATAGAACGACCACGTCGATCAGCATGAATTCGCGCGCCTGCATAGCCATGTAGCCGAGGCCCGACGAGGCAGCGATGGTCTCGGCCACGATCAGGGTCAGCCACATGATGCCGAGCGCGAAACGGACGCCGACGAACACGGAGGGCAGCGCACCCGGAAAGATCACGCGGCGGAACAGTTCTACGTTGCTCATGCCGTAGATCCGCCCCATCTCGATCAGTTGCGGATCGACGCTGCGGATGCCGTGCAGGGTGTTCAGATAGATCGGGAAGAACACGCCGAGCGCGACCAGGAACAGCTTGGCCTCCTCGTCGATCCCGAACCACAGGATCACCAGCGGGATCAGCGCCAGGTGCGGCACGTTGCGGACCATCTGCAACGTGGTGTCCGACAGCTTGGCACTGAGGCTGGACAGGCCGTTGGCGAGACCAAACGCAAAGCCGATGCTGCCGCCGATGGCGAAGCCGACCGAGGCGCGCCAGAAGCTGACCCAGATATTGCGGACGAGTTCGCCGGACTGCAGCAATTTCCAGCCGGCGACCAGGACGTCGCTCGGCGCCGGCAGCACACGCGCCGATACAAATCCGAGGCTGCAGGCCGCTTGCCAGACCAGGATGATCAGCAGCGGCACGATCCATTGGATCAGCCCGTCCGGTCGCGGCAGTCGCCACGCGCGCGGTCGGGCGAGGGTTTCGACGAGGCTCATGGTTTGGCCACCTGCTTGGCGTTCGGCAGATGCTCATTGGCGATGGTCTCGCCGAACGGGCCGGTGTTGGCGCGCAGCGGTGTGACATTGCCCGCGTGCTGTGGCTTCACCAGCGGAAAGACGAGCTCGGCAAACCGATAGGCTTCTTCGAGATGCGGGTATCCGGACAGAATGAAGGTGTCGATGCCGACGTCCTGGTATTCCTTGATCCGTGCGGCCACGGTCTGCGGATCGCCGACCAGCGCGGTGCCAGCGCCGCCCCGCACCAGACCGACGCCGGCCCAAAGATTGGGGCTGATCTCCAGCTTGTCGCGGCGGCCGCCGTGCAGCTCGGACATCCGCTGCTGACCGACCGAGTCCATCCGGGCGAACACCTTCTGCGCGGCGGCGATGGTGTCGTCGGTGACGTAGCGGATCAGATCGTCTGCTGCGGCCCAGGCAGCTTCATTGGTCTCGCGAACGATCACGTGCAAGCGGATGCCGAACGACAGCTTGCGCCCGCGCGGCTCCGCCACCGCCCGGACGCGATTGACCTTCTCGGCGACCTGCGCGGGCGGCTCGCCCCAGGTGAGATATTTGTCGACCGTGTCGGCTGCGACGTCGATGCCGGCGTCCGATGACCCTCCGAAATACAGCGGCGGGCGCGGGCTTTGCACCGGCGGAAACAGCAGCCGTCCATCCTCGATCGTGATGTGCTTTCCGGCGACGTTGACGGTCTTGCCGGACAACAGGTCCGAATAGACGTTGAGGAATTCGCGGGTGACCTCGTAGCGCTCGTCGTGCGACAAGAATACGCCGTCGCCCTTGTTCTCGACCGGATCGCCGCCGGTGACGACGTTGACGAGAAGCCGGCCGCCAATCAAGCGGTCCAGCGTCGCAGTCATCCGGGCTGCGACGCTCGGCGACTGCAGGCCGGGGCGGACGGCGACCAGGTAACGCAGCCTCTCGGTCCAAGGCGCCACCGCCGAGGCCACCACCCAGGAATCCTCGCAGCTCCGTCCGGTGGGGAGCAGCACGCCGAAATAGCCGAGTTGATCGGCCGCTTGTGCGATTTGCCGGAGATAGCCGAAGTTGACGTCACGGCCACCATTCGATGTTCCGAGATAGTGACCGTCGCCGTGGGTCGGAAGAAACCAAAGGAAGTTGGAAGATGTTGTCTGGGGGGCTGTCATGCGCCGTGCTCCTGGATTGTCCTGTCTTTTTGCGTTTGCCGGCTCAAGCCTGTGGCGGCCGCCAAACCGCATCGCGCACCACGATCGGGCGGGGAATCAGGCCAAGCTGATGGAAACGGTCGGCGACGTCCTGCTGGGTCGAGACGATCTCGTCCGACACCGGCCCAACCACAAACGACGAGCGGTTCGCGGCGATCGTCTGGATGTCGAGCGGGATGCCTGTGACCGCACTGAGGGACTGAGCGACGTCGCCGCGATGATCCTCAGCCCATCGCGCGGTCGCGCTGGTGACGTCGATGATCTGCTTGAGGATCAACGCATTGCGTTGAGCGAATTCACGGTTGGCGATGTAGAACGAGTTGGTCCGGCCGACCTCGGATGCATTGACCAGCACGCGCCCGTTCTGCTTCAGCTCGCCGATCGCGAAATATGGATCCCAGATCGACCAGGCATCGATGCTGCCTTGCGCGAACGCGGGCCCGGCGTCGGGCGGGGACAAGTACACCGGCGTGATGTCGCCATAGGTCAGGCCGGCCTTCTTGAGCGCCAGCAGGACGACGTTGTGGGCGCTCGATCCCTTTGTGAAGCCGATGCGCTTGCCCTTGAGGTCGGCGAGACTGCGGATCGGCGAATACTTCGGAACCAGGATGCCCTGACCGTTGGTAATCGGCTGACCGGCCGCGTAGACGATTGCAGCTCCAGCAGCCTGGGCAAAGATCGGGGGCGAGTCCCCGACGGCGCCGTAGTGAATGCTGCCGACGTTCATCGCCTCGAGCATCGGGGGGCCGGAAGAAAATTCCAGCCATTTGATGCCGATATTCTGTCCGGCGAAGTGATCTTCCAGCGTCCGCCGCTGCCGCGCGATCACCAGCACGCCGTTCTTCTGATAGCCGATGCGGATCTCGGTCAGCGGCTCGGCCGCGGCTGAGTGCGACAGAATCGGCAGCAGAGCGGCTCCGGCGGATAGCTGGAGAAATTGTCGGCGCTGCATCTGGCCTCCCTCGTTGTTGGTTCGTCGCGAGGAATGATGGGAGGCCAGGGAGGCGGTGTCGAGCCGTTGCGAAAAATAGCAACGCCCGTGCTCAGACGGAGGCGCAAGCGGAGGTAAAATCCTCTGTTTGGGCCGAACGTGGAATGGTTGTTCTCGTGCAAACGATCGCAGTTGATGCCCAGGAGAGGGAACTTAGTCGCGGCCGTTCCTCCCGAGACAAGCCAGTCACAACGCAGGTCTAGACCGCCGACGGGTGATGAGCGCCGAGAGCTATCTGCAATTAGTTACCTTGTTAGATCACCTGTTCTGCTGAGCCGATCAGGTCCGTCATAAACAACCTCTAAACGGCGTCATCTTCAGAATTGTCGGCGGGATAAGGTTCGAGGATGATTTGCGGACCGCCTGATGGCCTCCGGTGCCGTGGCGCAATCACGGATGAGATGTATATGCCGACAGTGAGCGAGTTGAAGGAAGGACTTTGGCGCGAACTGGCGCTCAAGGCAGAACTTGGCATCAACGGCGTTGCAATCAGCGGCGAGGCACTCGATTTCGTCCAGCCCGGCATCAAGGTCCAGGAGCAGGTGCATTGCCTGTTCGAGATGGATTTCGAAACCCACACGGTCGAGCTGCCGTCGCATTTTTATCTGCCGCTCGGGCTGAGCGTCCCGTTCCGCTGGAATCCGAAATCGGGCTATAGGGTCGATCTGCTCGGCGATCGGACGGTGCTGATCGATGGCAGTGAGGTGATCGCCGAGATCCGATTTCGTGAGCGTCCGGCATTCTATGGCGCCAAGACGTCGGATGGGATCGAGATGGCGCAGATTGGTGCGCACTACGCCGATCGGCACCTGTTCGTGGTCTATAGCAACGAGTGCTCGTACAAGGACAAGGGCGAAGACTGCCTGTTCTGCAACATCAATTACACCAAGGACGTGTACGGCGACAAAGGTGGGGTGTTCTGGAAGAACGCGAGGCAGATCGGCGAGACGGCGGCGCGCGCCTACAACGACGGTGCGATCGATCACCTGACGGTCAGCGGTGGCGTGATCCCTGAGCGCCGTGAACTCGAATACTACCTTGACGTCGCGGAAGCCATTCAGCAGCACACCGGGCTCGACGATTTCAACGGCACCGCGACGATTGCTGCGCCGCTCGATCTGCGCAATCTCGATCGTTTCAAGGAGGCCGGCTATCGCACCACGGCCATGAACATCGAGATTTGGGACAAGGGGATCTATGATGCGATCTGCCCCGGCAAGGCGCGCGGCGGTGGCGGTTGGGAGCACTGGGTCAAGGCGCTCGAATATGCTGTCACCGTGTTCGGTCACGGAAGAGTGCGCTCCAACATCGTCGCCGGAATCGAGCCGAAGCGCAGTACGCTGGCCGGGCTGGAGTATCTGGCGTCCAAGGGTGTGGTCGGGACGTTTGCTGTTTGGTGTCCGAACCCCGGCTCGGAGCTCGAAGGCCACCGTTGTCCGGAGCCGGGCTGGTACCTCGACCTCGCGCACAAACTGGTCGCGATCTGGAAGAAGAACGGAATCACCTACCAGCACGTGTTCGACAGCAACGCCTCGTCCGACACATTGCAGCACGACATCTACCGGATCGAGGACGAGACGTTGCCGATTTTCGGCACTGCCAGGCAGCTCGAACCCGCCGAGTGAGTGCGTCGTCACCTCTTCACCGCCGAGCACAACGGGGTTTTTCGTGAGCACCAATAAGCCCAAGCACATCGCCATCTATGGCAAGGGAGGCATCGGCAAGTCGACCACGACGTCGAACATCAGCGCGGCGCTGGCGGAGGCGGGGCATCGCGTGATTCAGATCGGCTGCGATCCGAAGAGCGACTCGACGACGATCCTGCGGGGAGGCGAGGATCTACCGACCGTGCTGGACAGCCTGCGGGATAGTGGCCGGCCGACCATCGCGGACGTGTCAGCGATCGGGTTCGGCGGTGTGCTCTGCATCGAGGCCGGCGGGCCGGTGCCTGGAGTGGGCTGCGCGGGGCGCGGCATCAACGCCGCGGTCGATTTGCTGCATGAACTGAAACTGTTCGAGGAATTCAAGCCGGATTACGTGTTGTACGATGTGCTCGGCGACGTCGTGTGCGGCGGCTTCGCGGTGCCGATCCGCAATGGCATCGCCGAATCCGCCTTCGTCGTGACGTCGTCGGATTTCATGGCGATCTTCGCGGCCAACAATTTGTTCAAGGCGATCAGCAAATACGCGCCTTCGGGCGGCGCACGGCTTGGCGGCGTGATCGCCAACAGCATCCAGACGCCTTACGCGAGCGTGCTGATCGACGATTTTGCTTCGCGAACAGGAACGAACGTCGTGGGCTACGTGCCGCGCTCGCTGACGGTGGCACAGAGCGAACTGTACGGCCAGACCGTGATCGAAGCGGCACCGACTTCAGAGCAGGCTGACGTGTACCGTCAGCTCGCGCGGCACATCGCAGGCGATCATCCGGTGTCGATCCCCAAGCCTCTCAACGCCCCAGCGTTGAAGCAATGGGCCAAACAATGGGGTGACCGTGTGTTCGGCGGCGCGGCGGAGCGTCGGCTCGTCGAGGTGGTGTGAGGTGGAGAAGTCACTTCAGCCGCCGACCCGGGAGCGGAGGCTCAATGGCGTCAGTGCCTATTTGGGCGACATCGCGTCCTTGATCGCTGAACTCGAAGCTGGGCCACCTGCGTCGCGGATTCGCACGTTCTCCCAGGTTGCTAGCGACGATGTGTCGATCGCATTGCGGGTTCTGGCAGACGTGGAAGGGCTGGGGATCGTCGTCCACGGTGCGCGGGGCTGCGCCGGCGCGCTGGTGCGCAGCCGCCCGGGCCGTCCATGGGCGGTCACCAACCTCGATCAGCGCGACACCATTCTCGGCGCTGACGGAAATCTCGCTCGGACGCTGCGTCGGCTGTATCAACGTCATCACCCCTGGGGAATTGTCGTGGTGGCAACGCCTGTCGTTGCGATCAATAACGACGACATTCAGGCGGTGGCTCAAGAGCTGAGTGATGAACTCGGCGTCCCGGTGGTCGAGCTGCGCACGGATGGATTCCGTTCGCGGATCGGTGCCACCGGCTACGATATTGCGAGCGCGGCTCTGGCGTCCCTGGTGCCGCCGCAGCACGGCCGTAGGCGCGACCTGATCAATCTGCTGGCTTTTGAGCGGGGCCCTGGCCTCACTGCTGTGGCGCAACAGCTCGCCGGGCTTGGGCTCGAGGTCAATCTGATGCCGGCCGGCGCCGGCCAGGAAGCGTTCGCCAAGGCGGCGCAGGCGGTCCTCAGCGTCGCGGTGTTTCAGGACGAGTCCGACGTGCTCCGCCGCGAACTCGACCGGCTTCACCGGGTGCCGTTCCTGCATCTGCCGCCGCCGATCGGCGCCTTGGGTGCGCGGCGGTTTGTCGAAGCCGTCGCCGAGGCGACCGAGCGACCGCTGCCGATCAGGATCGACGATCGCGTCAGCGCCGACCTGCTGGAGGACCGCCGTGTGGTGATTGCGCTGCCGCCATCTCAGGCGTTGGCGATCGCTGAGCTTGTGGTGCAGTTCGGCGGTCGGATTGCCGGGATCAGCGTCGACTGGATCGACAGCCTTCATGTCGAGGAGCTCAAGGCCCTGACCAATGCGGCGACCGTGGCCTTGCATGTCGGAGCAGGGCAGGCCTTCGAACTGGTGAACTGGCTCGGCAAGATCGAGCCGGACCTGCTGATCGGAACGCCGGCTGTCGCGGCGACTGCGACCCGCGCCGGGATTACCGCGGTCGCAATCGAAGGCGACGATTTGCTCGGGGCGGCCGGAGAGACAAAGCTTGCAACCCGCATCGGCCGGGCGCTGGCCGCACGGCAGAATGGTTTTACGGCCGGGCTCGGGACGTCCGCGTATCGTGCAGGTTGGCTAAAGCGCAGCCCTGACTGGCACATCAAGCGTGAGGTGAGATGATGGCGGCGCATCTGATGCGACCACGCGCCGGATGCGCGCTGCATGGCGCGCTTTACGCCGCAACCGCGATCGATGGCGTGACTCCGCTCGTCCATGCGACGCCCGGCTGCGGTGTGCAAGCCGGGCTGTGGCAGGATGTCGGCGGTTGCGGCGTGTCGTGGCCGACGTCCAATCTGTCGGAGAAGCACATCGTTTTTGGCGGCGCGTCGCGGCTGCGCGAGCAGATCAAGAATACGCGCGGCGTGGTGTCGAGCGAAATCACCGTGGTTCTGACAGGGTGTCCGGCCGAGATGATCGGCGACGACGTCGAGGCGATGGCGCAAGAGGCGCGGGACGCCGGGGACGAGGTGCTCGACCTGGCGACCGCTGGATTTCGCGGCTCGGCCTATCATGGCTATCAATCGTTCCTGCAGGCGGCTGTTGAGCGAACGGTCGCTCCGGGAGTGACCCGAGCCGGCCTGGTGAACATTCTCGGTCCCGTCCCGCATCAGGATGCAACGTGGCTGGCGGAGATCGAGGAGCTGTCTCGGCTGATCGCCGGTGTCGGCCTGATCCCGAACCCGATATTCGGTCCGTTCGGGGGGCTATCGAGCCTGCGGTCGACCGCACAGGCCGAACTAAGCGTCTCGTTGTCGCCCTGGGGCGGGGCGGCGGTCCGTGCGCTTGATGACCGCTTCGGCATTCCCTGGATCGAAAGCGCGGGATTGCCCGTTGGCGCCGCGGCGACAGGCGCACTGCTGGAAAGGATCGTCGCTGCCGCCGGTGAGGTGGACGATGCCGCGGCGCGGCTCTTCATCGATCGCGAACGGAAGCGCGAGGCGTATTTCATCGACCGGCTGCTGGAGACGCTCTATCGACAAGGCGGTGCCCGCAGCTTTGCCGTTGCTTTGCCGAGCCTGCTCGCGGGAGGCATCGTTCGGTTTCTCAGCCGCACCCTCGGTTGGTCGCCGGCCGCGATCGTCGTCACCGACAATCCGCCCGCGGAGCATCGCAGCACGCTCGAGGATGAACTGCCCCTCGTTCACTACAGCGAAGACGACGACGAGATCGCTACACTTATCGGGAGCAGTAGTGGGGAGATCGTGTTCGGCAGCTCCCTGGAGCGAGCGGTCGCTGACCGCCTCGCAGTCCCGTTGATCGAATGCGCCGCGCCGACCCGCCGCTTGAGCCTAACAAGTGGTTTCGGCGGCTCTCGTGGCGGTCTGACGTTGCTGGAGGCGATCGTGCCGGCGTCGGATCAAGCGTAGGGAGCGCCACGCGGGACTGACCGTCCATCATCACGACGTTGCCGTCCGAACAATCGGTGGGCATCTCGCTGACGATCAGCAGGGAGATGGGTGAACTCTCCAGGAGCGGCGACGGCGTCGACGTCGCGGCGTTTGCTGCATTCGTCAGGTGGTTCGTTGGTCAGGCCAATGCCTGGTCGAAGCTGCGGTCCCAGAACGGCTTGACGTCTACCGGTGCGTCGAACACACCAATCTTGGTGAACACGTCAGCGACTTCCTGATGGCTTTGAACCGCTGCATCATTGTTGGCGATCAGGCTGTAATCCTGGCTGCGATTGTTGAACAGGTCGAGAATGGCCTCGACCGGAACCCCGGTATCGCGCGACTGGGCTTCCGCATAGGTCGGGTAGTTCGCATTGCTCCAGGCATAGGCCTTCTGCAGCCGCAGGAGAAAGTCTGCAAGCGCAGCGTGCCGCAGCGGGTCGTCGATCGCGGAAGGATTGGCCGAGATCAGAAAGTTTCCTGAAAGATAGCCGACGCCTGTCTTCAGAGTACGGGCCCCGTATTTGGAGCGGGCGAGCTGGCCATTGTAACCCCAGATCGCCCATGCATCGAGATCATCACGGGCGAAGGCAGACAGGCCGTCGGTGGGCGCAAGGTGGGTCGCCTTGATGTCGCCAAAGGACAGACCGGCTTCAGCCAGCTGCTTGTAGAGATAATAGTGAGACGTCGTCCCCCGAACGTAGCCGACGCGCTTCCCCTTGAGGTCGGCCACGCGATGGATGTCCGAATCTTTCTGAACGAACGTGCCCTGATTGTTGAGATCCTCGCGATACACCGCGATGAATTTCACGCGTGCTTTGGACTTTACCCCGAACGCCGCCGAGGTTTCGCTGCCCGAACCCAGGTCGAGCGCGTCGACGTTGATGCCTTCGATGTGCTGGACGCCGGAGTTGAACTCCTTCCAATCGATCTTGTAGGGTGTTGCGGCGAGGCCTGCCGTTTCCAGCAAGGTCTTGTGCAGCCCCTTGTAGAAGGCAATCCGCAGCGTGACCCCGGAGAGATCGGTTGGGGCCGCGGCTCGTGCGCTTGCTGAGCCCAGCAACCCGGAGAACCCAAGACCCGCGCTGGCTTGCAACAAACGGCGACGCGACATGCCAATCGACATCAAACGACCTCTGACGTTTTGGAATCAGTCCTGAAGGGCGGTGTCCACGACACGGTCGTCGCGATCACCGAGTGAACGCGATGCTGACCAAGTCGGTCAGCATTATCAACTATCCGGCAAACAAAACGATGAGGAGCACGCGGGCGAGTGCTTTTGCAGAAATTCATTTCGACAGTTGGTCGAGGCGTAGGCGAAGTTGCTGGCTCACGGTAAAGCGCTGAGGTCCATACTGAGTCCCCGCGATCATCGCTCGATTGACATCCGAATTGATTTCGAGCAATCCGCGCACCGTTCTTTATCCGCTTGCTGACAAGCGCTTTCCGACGGACTCCGATGACACGCGCCAATACGACCGAGACAGTCGATTTCATCATCGTGGGAGCAGGCTCATCGGGATGTGTCCTCGCCAATCGCCTCAGTGAGGACCCTGCCACCTCGGTCGCACTTTTGGAGGCGGGCCCCCGCGATTCCAACCCGTGGATTCACATTCCGATCGGTTATGCCAAGACGATCCGAAATCCCGACATCAACTGGTGCTACGAGACCGAGCCGGAGCCGACGATGGACGGGCGGCGAATCTTCTGGCCGCGCGGCAAGGTGCTCGGTGGGACCAGTAGCATCAACGGCCTTGTCTACATGCGGGGGCACCCTGACGATTATGACGGCTGGGTAGCCGCCGGCGCGTCTGGGTGGGGCTGGTCTGATGTCCTCCCGTACTTCAAGCGCTCGGAGGATCAGGTCCGCGGCGCTGATGCGTATCATGGCGTAGGCGGGCCGCTGGCGGTCGCCGACCTCAGCGAGCGCAATCCGATCTGCCAGGCCTTCATCGACGCCGCCAACTCTTCCGGCGTACCGGCCAATCTGGATTTTAACGGCGAGTCCCAGGATGGCGTCGGCTACGTGCAACTGACGACCCGTGACGGTCGCCGCTGCTCCAGCGCGGTGGCGTTTCTGCGGCCGGCACTGCGGCGCGCAAATCTGCGCGTCGAGACCGAGGCGCTGGTCAGCCGTGTCGTGATCGAGGGCGGCCGAGCTGTCGGTGTGGAATATCTACGTGGCGGCGAACGGCGGGTCCTGCGTGCGCGATCCGAGGTGATTCTGTGTGGGGGCGCAGTCAATTCGCCACAGCTGCTGCAACTGTCGGGCATCGGGCCTGCCGCACATCTGGCGAACGTCGCTATCGAACCGGTGCTGGACTTGCCTGCCGTCGGCGCCAATCTGCAGGATCACCTCCAGGTTCGCATCGTCTGGAAGGCAGCCCATCCGCTGACACTGAACGATATCGTCCGCAATCCGGTGCGCAAGCTATGGATGGGGGCGCGATATCTGCTGAACCGGTCTGGTCCGATGACGATCAGCGCCTGCCAGGTCGGGCTGTTTGCGCGGACACGTGCGGAGCTGACGCGTCCGGATATCCAGTATCATTTCATGATGTTCAGCGCCGAGAGCTCGGCGGACCAGCTCCATGCGTTTTCAGGCTTCACCGCGAACGTGTGCCAGCTGCGCCCCGAAAGTCGCGGCAGCGTGCTGATCGCTGCCCCTGATCCGCGGCAGTCGCCGCGCATCCGAGCAAACTATTTGGCAACCGAAACGGATCGCCGCGCTGTCATTGATGGTTTGCGTCTGGCACGGACCATCGCAAGCGAGAAGCCGCTCGCGGACTTTATCGTCGAGGAGTATCTGCCGGGAGCTGGCGCCACCACCGACGACGCACTTTCGGCGCACGCGCGTCAGAAGGGGCAGACGCTGTTTCATCCAGCCGGAACCTGCGCGATCGGCCCGGTTCTCGACCCACAGCTGCGGGTCCGTGGCATCGAAGGATTGCGTGTCGCCGATTGCTCCGTGATGCCGACGCTGGTGTCCGGCAACACGAATGCGCCCGCGGTGATGATCGGTGAAAAGGCGTCCGACCTTATTCGCGGGCAGCGAAGTGCTTGAACTTCGTCAATCGAGGGCGAGCTAGCTGTTGGCGCCGGAAGAGGCTCGGTAATCGTGGAGCCTCGCGGGTGCTGACGGCCGCGCATCTCATTCCGGAGCGGAGGTCAAGCCGGCTGGGCCGCTTCGACGACGGTGACAGTGCCGGCTTCGTTGTCGGTCTTGGCAAACACCGTGAAGAACTCGATCTCCGGCTCCATGCCGTAGCGCTGAACGATGCCGTCGCGCCAGGGGCCGGAGTAGAACGCCTCGGCGTCCGCCTGGCTCGCCCATTGATACACACCGCCGGCGACGCCGCGCTCGCTCCAGATGAAGTGCTTGCTGAGCAGCCCCTTCACAGACCGGAAACCCGGAGCGATCGCTTCGAAATGATTTCGGCAGGCGGCCCGGTCGATATGCGCGGGCAGGCGATAGCGCACAATGGCGGTGATCATCGGTTTTGTCCTGACGGCGTGAGCATATCGATTAGACGCGATGCAGCGACACGGACACCTTCGGGCCGTTCTTGATGGTCTGATACACCACGCAATAACGCTCGGTCAGCTTCAAGAGCAGATCAAGCTTGTCCTGCGGCGCGTCCGTCTCGACGTCAAATCGCAGCCGGATCTCGCGGAAGCCGACCGGTGCCTCCTTGTCGACGCCGAGCGTGCCGCGAAAATCCAGATCGCCTTCAGCGACCACGTCGCCCCGCGAGAGCGGCACTTCGATCGCGGTCGCAACCGACTTCAGGGTGACGCCGGCACACGCGACGAGTGCCTCGAGCAACATGTCTCCCGAACACAGTTCAAGCCCAGAGCCGCCGGTCGCCGGATGCAGGCCGGCCGTTGCCAAGGCCTTGCCAGTTTCGACCTTGCAACTGATGCCGTCGGCGTCGATCGCGCCTTTGGCTTTCAGGGTGATCAGCGCGGTGGCCGGATTGGCCTTATAGCGGTCCTTGATCGGCGCCTGCAGCGCGCGCAATTCCAGCGCATCCATTTGGTCGCTCCTCCCTGTTTTGATGAATTATATCCCGGCGCCTTCGACGAGCAAATCGTCGTCCCGGCGTCCGGTGCGCTGCAGCGACCGATCGAGCGAATGCAGGACGGCGTGCTTGACGTCTTCGAAAGTCGCCGAGGTGCGGTCGCGTGGACGCGGCAGATCGGTTCGGATTTCTTCAAATAATCGTCCAGGCCTCGGCCGCATCACCAGGACACGGTCGGCGAGCACCACGGCTTCCTCGACGTCGTGGGTCACCAGGATCAGCGTCGGCCGCGTATCTGCCCACAGATCGAGCAGGTGATCCTGCAGATCGGTGCGGGTGAAAGCGTCGAGTGCCGAGAACGGCTCGTCGAGCAGAATGACTTCCGGCTGCGGCACCAGCGCCCGTGCGATTGCTACGCGCTGGGCTTGACCGCCGGACAGTTCGCGCGGCCAGGCTTTCGCCTTGTCGGCCAGTCCCACTCGGGCAAGCGCGGCGGCGACGCGCGCGTGACGGTCCGGTCGCGGCAGCCGTTCAAGACCAAAGCCGATATTGTCGGCGACGCTCAGCCACGGCAGCAGCCGTGGTTCCTGAAAAATGATGCCGATCTTGGGATGCGGCGCCGTGATGATTTCACCGTCCAGCACGATGGTGCCGGCGCTCGCCCGATCGAGACCGGCGATCGCCCGCAGCAAAGTCGACTTGCCGCAGCCCGAGCCGCCGATCACCGCGACGATCTCGCCGAGATTGATCCTCGCGAAGAACGATTGCAGGGCGTGAACGCCGGCGGGGTAGGTCTTGTCGACGCCGTCGAGCACCAGCATCAGGTTTCTCCGTCGTGCCGGTCGAACGCATCCTGCCAGCGCAGCAGGGGCAGGGTGGCGATCTCGATCAGCCAGTCGGTGGTCTTGCCGAGCAATGCGAAGATCACGATCGCTGCGACGATCTGCGCCGGCTTGCCGAGCTGTTGCCCGTCGATCAGCAGGAAGCCGAGCCCCTCCGAGGCGCCCATGAACTCGGCCGCGACCACGAACATCCAGCCGAGCCCCAGCCCAACGCGGAGTGCCAGCACATAGAC
>NZ_QTKI01000818.1:0-574 GCF_010820945.1 Rhodopseudomonas sp. BR0C11 | reverse complement strand
GCTGCTCAACAGGACCGGCACCATCACGCTCGGCAATCGCCAGGCGACCGCGTTCCGTCCAGTGGGGGGCGTCAGCGAACGCGATCTTGCCGACGCTGCTCAGATGGCATCGCTCGCCGACGAAACGCCGGAAGGCCGCTCGATCGTGGTGCTGGCCAAGGAGAAGCACGGCATTCGCGGCCGTGATCTCGCGGAACTGGAGGCCCACTTCATTCCGTTCACCGCGCAGACCCGCATGAGCGGCGTCGACATCGGCGGATCGTCGATCCGTAAGGGGGCCGTCGATTCGATCCTGGTCTCCGTCGCGGCCGTCCCCGGCGTGGCGGCTACCCATGGAAATGCCGCGCGCGCGATCGAGACAGTATCCAACGTCGAGGGCGCCCAAGAGCTTGTCGCGATCGCCGACGAGATTGCCAAGGCTGGCGGCACACCGCTTGCGGTCGCGCGTGACGGCAAGCTGCTCGGCGTCATTCAGCTCAAGGACATCGTCAAGGGCGGCATCCGCGAGCGGTTCGCCGAGCTGCGGCGGATGGGCATCCGCACGGTGATGATCACCGGCCACAATCCGATGACC
>NZ_QTKI01000817.1:0-580 GCF_010820945.1 Rhodopseudomonas sp. BR0C11 | reverse complement strand
GTGCCCGGCCGTGACCATCGAGGTCGCCGGCTACACCGACGGCGCCGGCAAGAAGTCCGCCAACGTCGCGCTGTCGAAGCGCCGCGCCGAAGCGGTGGTGGCAAGCCTGACCAAGTCTGGGATCGGCTCGGTCAAGCTGGTGGCGGAAGGCTACGGCTCGGCCAAGCCGATCGCCAGCAACGACACCGCCGAAGGCCGGGCGCAGAATCGGCGGATCGAATTCGTGGTGAAGTAACTCCCCCTCCAAGGTGCTTCACCCGACGGAAAAGCCCGCTGCAAGGCGGGCTTTTCTGTGTGTGTAACCTGCGGGGGCCGCGAGTTCTTCGAGTCATTCCGGGGCGCGAGCGCAGCTCGCGGACCCGGAATCCCGAATTGGTAGCGACGGCCGGGTGCTCTACAGCTCCGGATTCCGGGTTCGCTCACTGCGTGAGCGCCCCGGAATGACGTGCTGATTTCGTCTGCCCCTCGTTGGAGGGGCAGATCGAACTTACACCGGATCCCAGTTGAAGATGTCGGCGGAGCGGTCGAGCTTGTAGAACGAGCCCTTCAGCGCCGGCATGCCGTGCTCGGCGAGGCCTTC
>NZ_QTKI01000816.1:0-581 GCF_010820945.1 Rhodopseudomonas sp. BR0C11 | reverse complement strand
GGTGCAATATCTCAAGGCCAAGGTCGTGCTCGAGGTGAAGGACGAGAAGCTCGCCGAGCAGATCAAGCCGAACATGCCGCGGATCACCGACCTGTTTCAGACCTACTTGCGGGAGCTGCGCTCGGGCGACCTGAACGGCTCGGTCGGGATGTTTCGGATGAAGGAAGAGCTGACCCGGCGCGTCAACATGGCGATCGCGCCTGCGCAGGTGTCGGCTGTGTTGTTCAAGGAAGTGCTGGTGCAGTGAGCTGACATGGCCGGCCAGGACCAACTCGACCAGGACGCAATTGCCGCCCAATGGGAAGCCTCCATGGCGTCGGAGGATCCCGAGGCCGCGGCAAAGGCGGCAGCGGAGAACGAACTAACCGGGACGATGGCGGAGCAATGGGCCGCCATGGTCGAGGATGGTGGCCGCGATCTCGGCGGCGGCAAGAATGGCGGCGAGCGGGTGCTGTCGCAGGAGGAGATCGACAATCTCCTCGGCTTCAGCGTCGGCGAGGTGCACCTCGACGAGAACCCCGGCATCCGCGCGTTCATCGACTCCGCGATGCTCTCCTACGCGCGTCTGCCGATGCTCGAAA
>NZ_QTKI01000815.1:0-582 GCF_010820945.1 Rhodopseudomonas sp. BR0C11 | reverse complement strand
TGTTTCCGATCACCGATCTGCGCGGCCGTGTGATCGCGTTCGGTGGCCGTGCGCTGGAGAAAGACGTCGCGGCGAAGTACCTGAACTCGCCGGAGACGCCGCTGTTTCACAAGGGCGATAATCTCTACAACCACGCGCCCGCGCGCAAAGCCGCGCACGACGGCGGCGCGGTGATCGTGGTCGAGGGCTATGTCGACGTCATCGCGCTGGTCACCGCCGGTTTTCCCGCCACCGTCGCGCCGCTCGGCACCGCGCTGACCGAAGCGCAGCTGCAGCACCTCTGGAAGATGGCCGACGAGCCGATCCTGTGCTTCGACGGCGACCGCGCCGGCCAGAAGGCGGCGTATCGCGCCGCCGACCTCGCGCTCCCGCATTTGAAGCCCGGGAAGAGCCTGCGCTTTGCGCTGCTCCCAGAAGGGCAGGATCCCGACGATCTCGCCCGCGCCGGCGGCCGGCTCGCGGTCGAGGAGGTGATCGGTGCGGCGCGGCCGCTCGCCGACATGTTGTGGGCGCGCGAGGCGGAGGGCGGAATGTTCGCCACCCCGGAGCGGCGCGCGGCGCTGGAGGCCCGGATCAACGAGC
>NZ_QTKI01000814.1:0-583 GCF_010820945.1 Rhodopseudomonas sp. BR0C11 | reverse complement strand
CGTCGATACCGGGCTGATCCGGATCCATTTCGGCGACAAGGCCGCGCTGTGGCTCGCCTGCCTCGACGCGGTGACCCAGGAAGCCGCGCCGATCATGGCGGTGATGACCAAGCTTTCCACCGAAGCCGATCGCCCGATCTACGACCGGCTGCGCGAAGCGATCGAGACCTTCGTGGCCTTCGGCATCGCCCATCCGGAAGTCCGCCAGTTCGTCGCGCAGCACCCTGCTGAGACGCCGGAGCGCGCAGCGCTGTTGATCGATCGGCTCGCCCGGCCCGCTTATCTGTCGATCCGCGATCTGGTGCAGGCCGGCATCGATTGCGGCGTGGTGCGGACGCCGCATCCGGCGCTGTTCTTCCTGCTGCTCAGCAACTCGGTGCATCAGCCGCACTCGGTGCCGGTGCTGCTCAACGAGATCGCGCCGGACATCGCCCCCGCCGAAGCGCCATCGTTACTGGCGCGCAGCATCGTCGCGACCTTTCTGCATTCCCCCACCTCGTGAAGGACCAGACCATGACTGCTTCAGCCGATCATTCCGCTCGCCGCTTCAGGCTCCGCATCGCTTCGCTCGCCGCCGCAGCGC
>NZ_QTKI01000813.1:0-584 GCF_010820945.1 Rhodopseudomonas sp. BR0C11 | reverse complement strand
GCCCTGCAGGCCAGCGACGGCCCGGCGCGGCTCAAGGTGCACCTGTACCGCCGCGAATGCAGCTTGCACCTGTGCGTCAGCGATGCCGGCAGCGGCATCGCTGCTGATTTGCTCGGCCGCCTGGGTGAGCCGTTTCTTACCACCAAGGCCCCAGGTACGGGCTTGGGCCTGGCTGTAGTCAAGGCGGTGGTGCGGGCGCACCAGGGCACGATCAACCTGCGCTCGAAGGTAGGCCGTGGTACCTGCGTGCGGGTAGAACTGCCCTTGATCGACGGGCAATTGGCGGAGGGTGTGTAATGGCGGTCAAGGTGCTGCTGGTCGAGGACGACCGCGTATTGCGCCAGGCGCTGGGCGATACCTTGGAAATCGGCGGTTTCGCCTACCAGGCCGTGGGCAGTGCTGAAGAGGCGCTGGAGGCTGTGCGGGGTGACGCCTTCAGCCTGGTGGTCAGTGACGTGAACATGCCTGGCATGGATGGGCATCAGCTGCTGAGCCAGCTGCGCCGCCAGCAACCACAGCTGCCGGTGTTGTTGATGACGGCGCACGCTGCCGTCGAGCGTGCGGTTGAGGCCATGCGCCAGGGC
>NZ_QTKI01000812.1:0-585 GCF_010820945.1 Rhodopseudomonas sp. BR0C11 | reverse complement strand
GAGGCCATCAAGGGCCGGGTGACGCGTTCGGCCAACGACGCCGCCGTGGTGATCGCCGAGACCGTCGGCGGCAGCGAGTCCGACTTCGCCAAGCTGATGACCCGCAAGGCGCGGGCGCTCGGCATGTCGCGCACCGTGTACCGTAACGCCTCCGGCCTGCCGAACGACGAGCAGGTCACCACCGCCCGGGACCAGTCGATCCTCGGCCGCGCGATCCAGGACCGCTTCCCGCGCTACTACCGCTACTTCGCGACCTCCGTCTTCAACTATCGCGGCCACGCCATCCGCAACCACAATCGCCTGCTCGGCAATGTCGAAGGCGTCGATGGCATCAAGACCGGCTACACCCGCGCCTCCGGCTTCAACCTCGTCACCTCGATGCACCGCGGCAACCGCTTCCTGGTCGGCGTCGTGCTCGGCGGCCGCAGCGGCGGCTCGCGTGACGCCATCATGCGCAACCTGCTGGCAGAGAATCTGGAAAAGGGCGCGACGCGCCGCACCGTTGCCGCCATCAGCGAACGTTCGCCCGGCTCGGACGAGACCGAGGTCGCCGAGGATACCCGTCCGGCGCCGGCGGTTCAGGTG
>NZ_QTKI01000811.1:0-594 GCF_010820945.1 Rhodopseudomonas sp. BR0C11 | reverse complement strand
ACATCAACCACGCCTGCAAGCCGAACGCTGAGTCCGATGTCAATCCGCGCAAGAAGCGGGTGATCATCCGCGCCATCAAGAACATCGAGCCGGGCGAAGAGATCAACTACGATTACGGCACCGATTACTTCAAAGCCTATCTGAAGCCGATCGGCTGCAAGTGCGTCTCCTGCGAGAAGAAGCGCAAGAAGAAGGCCGCTGAAGCCCGTGCCGAGAAAGCCAAGCTGAAGCTGAAGGCCGAGCGCAAGGCGCAAGCCGAAGCCGAGAAGGCCGCCCGCAAGGCCGCGAAGGCGGCCGGCAAGGCGAAGCCGGAAAAGCCGTCGAAGCCGGAGAAGGTCGCCAAGTCGAAGGCGCCGAAAGCGGTGAAGGCAAAAGCGACGGCGACGACGAAGGGCGCCAGCAAGGCACCGAAGACGAAGGTCGTAACGGCGAAGGCCGGCAAGACCAAAGCGGCGAAGCCGGCCAAGACCACGTCGTCTCGCAAGACGGCAGTCGGCAAGTCCAAGGCAGCCTAATTGTAGTCGCAGCCTCTCCAATCGTCATTGCGAGCGAAGCGAAGCAATCCAGCTCCGTGCACTGAGCTGCTGGATTGCT
>NZ_QTKI01000810.1:0-596 GCF_010820945.1 Rhodopseudomonas sp. BR0C11 | reverse complement strand
GGCGTTCGAACAGTGCGCGGGGTTGTTGCGGATTCGCGACGGCGAAAACCCGCTCGATGCCTCCGGCGTGCACCCTGAGTCCTATCCGCTCGTCAAAAAGATCCTGGCTGCCACCAAGAGCGACATCAAGGCGCTGATCGGCCAGACCAAGGTGCTGCAGGGCCTCAAGCCGCAGGCCTTCGCGGACGAGAAGTTCGGTATTCCGACCGTCAGCGACATCCTGAAGGAGCTGGAAAAGCCCGGCCGCGACCCGCGTCCCGAGTTCAAGACCGCGACCTTCCAGGAGGGCGTCGAGAAGATCACCGACCTCAAGCCCGGCATGATCCTGGAAGCCACGATCACCAACGGGGCGGCGTTCGGCGCCTTCGCCGATATCGGCGTGCACCAGGACGGCCTGATTCACATCTCGGCGATGTCGGAGCGGCGCATCAACGATCCGCGCGAAGTGGTGAAGCCGGGCCAGGTGGTGAAGGTCAAGGTACTCGAGGTCGACGTGCCGCGTAACCGCATCGGCCTGACGCTGCGGATGTCCGACCCGATCCCCGCCCCCGGCGAACGCCGCACCGGCGGTGGTGGCGGCGGCGCCCGGGCCAAGC
>NZ_QTKI01000809.1:0-599 GCF_010820945.1 Rhodopseudomonas sp. BR0C11 | reverse complement strand
GCCACGCCGGGCTCGAGCGCCAGCATCCGGGTGGGGCAGTCCCCGAGCGCCTTGATGGCGAGATGCAGTTCGTCCTGGTTCGCGATTGTGCTGACCGTAAACGGATGGAATTCGCCGCAGCCGCGATAGCGTGCGCCGTTGCCGAATTCCGCCAGGACGAACTGGCCGGGCGTTACCATCGCTGGATCGCCGAGGGGACGCAGCACGACCTCGACCGACCGCGCCGCCAACGGCCGCGCCGACGTCACGACATATGGCCGCGCGGCAAGGCCAAGATCGCCGCGGATCAGCCGCCAACCGAGGATCGCTGCCGCGGCCGCGAGGATCGGCAGCACCGGCTCGTCGATGCCGAGCAGGATCAGGTGCACCAGCCCGGTCAGCACGCCGAGGCCGAGTAGCGCGTGCAGCCAGCGCCAAGTGCCGTAGCGAATGCTGCGGATGAAGGTGGTGACGAGGCCGCCCATCAGCAACAGCAGGCCAAGCCAGCCGGACCACACCGGCCAGCTCTCGGTGAACGGCGACAGCGTCTGCCAGGCGACCCGCGCCGACGGCAGGTTGTTGGCGGCAAGCAGCAGCGGGTGCAGCAACAGAAACAAATA
>NZ_QTKI01000081.1:0-14639 GCF_010820945.1 Rhodopseudomonas sp. BR0C11 | reverse complement strand
TTTGCAGGCGGCCGAGCTGCTGCAAAAGGGCGACGCGCTGCCGCCGCAGGAGCCGTGGGCCTCGATGCCGAACACCGGCCATTGGTAAGACGCTGCGGTCCCGTCCAGCAGAGATCGCCCGCATCCGCTTCGTGATGCGGAACGACGCGCAGCACCTCGCGTTGGTCGAACAACCAACGGAGGACATCAATGGCGCGAGGACTGTTGCTTTGGCTGATCGGCGTTCCGATCCCGATTATCATTCTGTTGTGGCTGTTCTTCGGCCACTGAGCTGACGTCGCTCACCACGCTTTTTTTTGGCAGTTACAACGGGCTCCGCGAACAGTGGAGCCCGTTTTGGTGTCGGCACTTCAGCGCGTCGACGCGGCCTCAACTGACGAACTTGACGCCGAGCGTCGTGCCGCGTCGCCACACCACTTCGCACTGCCGGCCCTGACGCGCGTCGCGCGAGAAACCGAGCCGCAGCCGTGAGCCGAGCGACTCCGCTTCGCCGAGCACCAGCTTGGCCCCCGAACTCGACAGATCGAGCACCTCGCACGGACGCGCGGCAAAGCCGCCGTCGAGCGTGATCCAGCCGCTCTGGCGTACCGATTTGCGCGCCTCGCGCTTGGTCTTGTCCTTGGCCATGATGTCGTCCTCGGCCTGCTTGGATCGCTCGCCGGAGGGCACAGCGCCGCGGCCGGAGCGAAGCAGAAAGTGAGCGTTCGCGGGCCCCGATCGCTCGGGACCGTCTCTGCTCTAGGTCCCGGGCTGTTGAAAAATCGTTGCAAGATTTAGCGAAAAGTCGGGGTATCGGCAGATCGCTGCGGAGAGCGCTTGCCCCTCCGGAAAAACGCCACTATACGTTCGCCCGCTGCTTCGCCGCGGGCCCGTTCCGGCGCCTGCTGAAACAGCCGTTTCGGGTTAGACCGTGCGTTTCCGCCTGCTTGCGATCCTTGAAGGATCGCGCCAGTCCGGCGGCTTCGCTCCCTTCGTCTATCGGTCAGGACGCCACCCTTTCACGGTGGAGAGAGCGGTTCGATTCCGCTAGGGAGCGCCATCATTCCTCTTCAGCGCTGCAAGAATCCCAGCCAGTCGGTCACCGGCGAGCAATCCCCATGATGCGTGCGGGTCTGGGCTGACCTCGTAGTAATCAGTCTGGCCACAGCTGGCGCATTCGTAGATTCGCAGTTCGATCGATCGCACCGGGGACACCCGGGCGAGCCCCGTGCGAGCACCGCATCTGCTGCAGTGGGGCCGTTTGTCTTTGCACATGCCGCCTCCTAACGGAGACTGATTGATTGTGGTGCGACCGACGAGCCGACCACAATTTTAAATTGAATACTCTTCTTTATACCCCTTTTTCGGATGCCCAGCGAATCCAATGTACGGATTCGGTCGCCGACCGCGCAGGACATGGTTGCGCAAGTGTTTGCCGAAGGATGAATTGGACGCGAACCAGAGGCACGCGCAATTGAGCCTTCCCCGCCCGATCCTCATGATCGGTGGGTGGTGGATATTCTCAGCCTGAAGTCCTGTGCGCTTGAAGTCAGGCGAACACGAACAGCGTGATCGCAAGCGCCAACGCGACTAGATGCAAAACGGCTGGGACCATCGGTCGTCTCCCGCCAAAGTCGTCGCAATCGAACGCTACAATTAACTGATTCCCGACGCCGTTTCGATTCGCCGGCACCCCCGCGGACCAGCACGCCGAATACCGTTGAACTATTAACGCCGAGGTGCGTTGCGCGGGGTAGGTTCCTGAATGGGAACCATTAAAGGAGAAGTCCCATGTCTCTGCCAGATGACAGCCTTCGCCCCCAAGACGTCGAGCGCCTGCAAGCGCGCGTCGAGGCGGCCATTCGCGATCACTGGAAGGCCTATCTGTTCGAAGGCATTCTGCTACTGATCATCGGCTTTGCGGCGATCCTGCTGCCGCTGCTCGCCAGCATCACCTTCACCATTATGCTCGGCTGGCTGTTCTTCATCGCCGGTGTGGCCGGCGTCGGCTTTTCGATCTGGGCGCGCAAGGGCCCCGGCTTCTGGTGGTCGCTGCTGTCGGCCGCATTGGCGCTGGTCGCCGGCCTGGTGCTGATCGCGATGCCGCTGCAAGGCACGCTGACCCTCACCTTCATCGTCGGCGTGTATTTCCTTGCCGAAGGTGTCGCGACCATCATGTACGCCTTCCAGCATCGCGGACGGATGTCGGAGCGCTGGGGCTGGATGCTCGCCGCCGGTATCGCCGACATCCTGGTAGCGTTCATCATCATCTCAGGCTGGCCGGGCACCGTCTGGGCGATCGGCCTGCTGATCGGAATCAACCTGGTGTTCGGCGGCACCTCGCTGATCGCGATGGCGCTCGCCGCCCGTAAGAGCACCTAGTTGCGCGACGTCTGCCGCGGTTCGCGTCAGCAGCCGCGGCAGATGCTCTTGATCTTGCGGTCGAGCGCCGCATCCGCCGGATCGATCTGATCGATCGTCCGCTCCGGCGGCGTGTCGTTGCGGCGCGGCTGCAGATGCCCGATCGGCGCTTGCCGGAGGCCTGCCCCACCATCGGAAACGCCCGGCGACATCGTCGAGCCGGCCGAACCGCCTGTGCCGCTGCCGGATTGCGCCACTACCGCGCTGCCGCTCAGGGTCAGGATCGCGGCGGCGATCATCACAGATTTCATCGGAGCTCTCCTTCCATCCACGCTCCCGCCGCGAGGCTGGGCGCCGATCGCGCCAACATCACGGCAGTCTGCATCGGCCAATGGTCCGCCCAACCCCAGCACCAACGCATCATTCCCGGCCCAGTTGCCGGACTGCACCAGCGACAGAGTACCGCCGCTCATTCCGACCGCGGCGGATACAGATGCACCTCGCCGCAATAGTCGGCGACACGATAGCGCGAATCCGGCTCGGTTCCATCGGCGTCCGACAAATAATTGGGGCCAACCGGCGCCTTGCCGTAGCCGCCGGGAATGTCGAGCACGTACTCCGGCTGGCAAAGTCCAGACACATTACCGCGCAATGCGCGCATCAAGGCCTGGCCCTCGGCGAGCGTGGTGCGCAGATGCGCAGTCCCCGGCGCCAGATCGCCGTGGTGCAGGTAGTACGGCTTGATCCGGCACTCGACGAAAGCGCGCATCAAGGCTTCGAGTGTCGCGGCGTTGTCATTCACACCCCGGAGCAGCACCGACTGGCTGACCATCGGAATTCCAGCGTCAACGATCCGCGCGCACGCCGCGCGCGCCGCCTCGGTCAGCTCCCGCGGGTGGTTGGCATGCAGCGCGAGCCATGTGGTCTTGCTCGCCACGCGCAGCGCCCGCACCAGATCCGGCGTGATCCGCGCCGGATCGGCGACGGGCAGACGGGTGTGAAAGCGGATGATCTTGACGTGCTCGATCGCGGCAAGTTCGGCCATGATCTCGCCGAGCCGCCGCGGCGACAGCATCAGCGGATCGCCGCCGGTGAAGATCACTTCCCAGATTTCGTTGTGCGCGCGGATGTAGTCGAGCGCCGCAGCGGTCGCCTCGCGCGACAGCGCATTGTCCTTGCCGGGGCCGACCATCTCGCGGCGAAAGCAGAACCGGCAATACACCGCGCAGACATGCACCGGCTTGAACAGCACGCGGTCGCGATGCCGATGCACGATGCCTTCGACCGGCGCATGCGTGGCGTCGCCGATCGGGTCGTCGCGTTCAAAAGCGAGCGAGGACAATTCCTCAGCGCGCGGGATGTACTGCCGCGCGATCGGATCATCGGCATCGTCGCGATCGATCAGCTCCGCGACCGCCGGCGTCACCGCGATCGCATAGCGCGACGCGACTTCGCTGAGCATCGCGCGGTCGTCCGCTGTGGCGAGACCTTCGGCGATCAGTTCGTCGGGTTGACGCAGCGTCGCCGCTGCCGGCGTGTTCAATCGGGTGACTTTGGTCATACGCCCTCGCCTGCCGGCGGCGTCCACACCACCTGATCGATCGTGGTTGCGCCGGCCGCCAGCATCACCAGGCGGTCGAAGCCGAGCGCAACGCCGCTGGCCTCCGGCATTTCGCCGACCGCCGCGAGAAAGGCCTCGTCGAGCGGATAGCGCTCACCGTAGCGCCGCTCTTTCTCGTCCATCGCGGCGATGAAGCGCGCGCGCTGCTCGGCCGCATTGGTGAGCTCGCCGAATCCGTTGGCGAGTTCGACGCCGCAGGCATACAGCTCGAACCGTTCGGCGACCCGCCGATCGTCCGGTTTGGTCCGCGCCAGCGCCGCTTCGGGCGCCGGGTATTCGCTCAGCACCGTCAGCCGTCCATCGCCGAGCCGCGGCTCGACATGCTCGACCAGCACCTTGCTGAAAATGTCGGACCAGGTGTCGTCATCGGCGATCCGCACGCGTGGAGCTGCCGCGTCTGCCAGCGCCGTGCGATCTCCCTCACCGTTGGCGATCGTGGCAAGCAGATCGATGCCGGCAAAACGGGCGAACGCATCGGCCACCGTCAGCCGCTCCGCCTCGGCGCGCGGATCGGCGCGCCGGCCCCTGAAAGAAAACGTCCCAATGCCGGTGGCCTCCGCCGCGACACGGACCAGCGCGATGCAGTCGTCGATCACCTGCTGGTACGGCGCCTCGGCGCGGTACCACTCCAGCATGGTGAACTCCGGCAGATGGACGCGGCCGCGCTCACGGTCGCGAAACACCCGGGCAAGCTCGAAGATTCGCGCCTCGCCGGCCGCCAGCAGCTTCTTGCAGGCGAACTCCGGCGAGGTCCGCAGGTATCGGGAGCGCCGCTCGCCGTCCGGCCCCAAGAGGTCCGTGCGCGGGGCGTGCAGATGGGTCTCGTTGCCGGGCGAAATCTGCAGGATCGCGGTCTCGACCGAACCAGGTGCGCACGGCCCGGGTCACCGCCCCCCGCGCGCGCAAAAACGGCTGACGGTCCAGATACCTATCCCTGTTCCACCAGGGCGAGGGTTGGCTTGTCGCCTCCATCTCAAGTCGCCCCCATCCGGCCGCGCAAAACACTGGCATCAGCGCCACAAATCAGTATGTTGCGCCCCGAAACCGTTTCGGCCTCGGGATACCAACGCCCGGATCGGGCCCGGACCTGAACGACAGGAAACATTCCTTTGAGAGTCATCGCCAGTTCTATTCGCAAGGGCAACGTCCTCGAGCAAGATGGGAAGCTTTACGTCGTCCTGTCTGCCGAAAACATTCATCCCGGCAAGGGCACGCCCGTCAGCCAGATCGAAATGCGCCGAATCAGCGACGGCGTGAAGATCTCGGAGCGCTACAAGACCACCGACCAGGTCGAGAAGGTCACCATTGAAGAGCGCAATTACACCTTCCTGTATGAAGATGGCGAAGGCTTCCACTTCATGGAGCCGGAATCCTACGATCAGGTCCAGGTCGCCAAGGACGTCGTCGGCTCGGCTGCGCCTTACCTGCAGGAAGGCATGGTGGTGAAGCTGTCGATGCACGACACCACCGCGGTTGCGATCACCCTGCCCCAGCGCGCCACGCTCGAAGTCGTCGAGACCGAGCCGGTGACCAAGGGCCAGACCGCGTCGTCGTCCTACAAGCCGGCGGTGCTGTCGAACGGCGTCCGCACCCAGGTCCCGCCGCACATCGGCACCGGCACTCGCATCGTGGTGCTGACCGAAGACGGCTCCTACGTCGAGCGCGCCAAGGACTAATTGCAATCAGCCCTGCTGACTGCCGCAAAGCCCGCCGCATCCCGGCGGGCTTTTTCGTTGGCGTTGTTCAAGGGCGCGGCGGCGGCTGTTTCGGCGCGAATACGCTGACAGCGTTGCGCAGCAGCTCGAACCGGGCCGGCGTAAACGTCACCAGTTCGCCGTCGGCATTCACCGGACGCGGCTTGCGGGTGCGGATTTCGAACGACGTACCCCGCGCGGCACGCACCTCGCGCCACAACACGTGGCGGCCCTTGCGGAAGTCGTAGGCCACCGCCAGCAGCTTCCACACCTGCGCGAATTCCAGCGAATACAGATCGAACTGGCCGTCGTCGATTTCAGCGGTTTGCTCCACCGCCATGCCGCCGCCGTAGTAACGACCGTTGCCGACCGCGACCTGCATGGTCTTCACCCGCACCTGCTCATCGCCCGACACGATCACCGCATGAAACGGTCGCGCCTTGCTGAGAACCTTCGCGGCGGTGAGCGCGTAGCTGAGGCGGCCGAACCTGCGCTTGCTTTCACCGCTCAGTTCGCGCGCCAGATCGGCGCTCAGGCCGACGCTGGCGACGTTGAAGAACTTGTGCCCGTTGACGTCACCTAGGTCGATGGTCTTGCGATGTCCCGCCGCAATCACATCGGCGGCGGCTTCCATATCGAGCGGCAGGCCGACCGTCCTGGCCAGGTCGTTTGCGGTCCCCGCGGGGATGATGCCGAGCGGCAGCCCGGTCGTCAGCAGTGCCGGCGCAGCCGCGTTCAGCGTGCCGTCGCCGCCAGCGATCACCACGCCAGCGGCACCTTCCGCATGGGCTTCGATCCAGGGCGCGACCTCGTGGCGACTGGAAGGTGCCGAGACCACCAGGTCGAAACCCGCGGCGCTGAGCTTGGAGCCGGCCAGGCCGACGGCCTGACTGCCGGAGCGGCTGCCCCGATTGATCACCATCAGCAGCCGGCGCGGCGGCGCCGCCTGGGCAACGGCGCTGCCAAGGTCGGAGCCGTCGCTGGGCGCAGCCTCTTCGAGGTCCGGCTCTTCGAGGTCCGGCCCAATCTCGGATTCGCGGTCCACCTCAACTCCTCATTGTCCGTCGGCTGTATCGCGCCTCGAATGCCGAGGCTGCGGAAGGCAGGTCGGTGTCACCAGTTGGGCGCAGAGCGCGGCGGTACAAGGGCACAGGCGGAGACATCGTGTCGCTGCCGCCTGTTGGAACAATCGGCGGCCCGCGTGCGCAGCTGCTATCGAGGCGCAGCGGCTTTGGGGACGACCTCAATGCCGCTACACTACCGGCCATGGTCGATCACGATTCCCCCACCTCCCTCACCCGTCGCCACCTGCTCCAGGCGGCCGTCGGCGCCGCCGTGATGCTGCCCGCCGCGGCTGCGGCCGCGGCGCCGGCCGGCTTCGATGAGTGGCGCGACGCGTTCCGGGCCAAGGCGCTCGCCAAGGGCATCTCGCCGCGCACCTGGGATCGGGTGATGGGATCGCTCGAACCCGACATGAGCGTGTTCAAGAACTTCCAGAAGCAGCCCGAATTCAACGAACAGCTCTGGCAGTACATCAACCGGCGGGTGTCGGATTGGCGCATCACCGCCGGCCGCGAGGCGCTGCGCAAGAACGAAGCGTTGTTCGCGCGGATCGAGCGGGACTTCGGCGTGGAACGCGGCACGCTGCTGGCGCTATGGGGCGTCGAGAGCGCCTACGGCGATCCCTTGGTGCAGCAGAACCATATGCGGCCGGTGTTTCCGTCGCTCGCTGCGCTGGCGTGGCGCGAGCCGCGGCGGCGATCGTATTGGGAAACCGAGCTGATCAACGCGCTGCGGATCGTCGACAAGGGCTGGTCGACGCCGGAAGAAATGCGCGGCTCCTGGGCCGGCGCGATGGGCCACAGCCAATGGATGCCCGAGGTGTGGTTGAACGTCGGCATCGACTATGACGGCGACGGACGAGTGTCGCCGTTCGGCCGGCCCGACGACGCGCTCGGCTCGACCGCGAAGTATCTGGTCCGGCGCGGCAACTATCGTCGCGGCGAGCATTGGGGCTACGAGGTCGAGGGCCCCGGCGGCACAGGCAGCGGTCGCCGCAGCTATTTGGAGTGGTCGCGTTCCGGCGTCACCCGCGCCGATGGCCAGCCATTTCCCAATTCCTCGGCCAGCGCGACGATGTGGGTGCCGGTCGAGGGCGGACCGAAATTCCTGATCGGTCCGAACTTCTACGCGGTGAAGAGCTACAACCCGTCGATGAACTACGCGCTGGCGATCTGCCACCTCGGCGATCGCATTCTCGGCGGCAGCCCGTTCATCCATCCCTTCCCCGGATCGGAGCGCGCGCTGACGCTCGCCGAGGTGCAGGAGATGCAGACCCGGCTGACCCGCACCGGCTTCGACACCGGCGGCACCGACGGCCGGGTCGGCAACGACACCATGAAGGCAATCCGCGACTTTCAGCTCAAGACCGGCCTATCGCCCGCCGACGGCTATGGCGGGCTCAAAGTGCTGGCTCGACTGCGGCAGGGTGGATAGAGGCCGCAGGCTTTTCGATGATTCAACATCACTGGACGTGGCACCGGATCAAGGCGCTGGCGCACGAGGAGTGGCGCGAGCTCGTCACCTTCAATCCCAGCGACCGGCCCTGGCAGATGCCGTTCTCGGCCGCACTCGCCGCCGGCGTGCCGATGCTGATCGGCGCGTATTTCGATCATCTCGACTACGGCCTGATCTCGTCGCTCGGCGGCATGGCGTTTCTGTATCTCCCGCGCACCCCGCTGCACCACCGCATGGTCTCGATGATGGCAGCCGGCTTCGGCTATGCCGCCTGCTACACGCTCGGGCTGGTGGTGCATCTGCTGCCGTGGCTGCTGGTGCCGGCGATCACCTTCACGGCGATCGTTGTCACCATGCTGTGCCGGTTCTATCGGGTCGGCCCGCCTGGCAGCATGTTCTTCGTGATGGCCGCGGCGATCGCCGCCTATACGCCCAGCGACCTGATGCAGCTGCCGCTGAAGGCGGGGCTGTTCGTGCTCGGCGGCCTGCTCGCGACCCTGATCGCGATGATCTACTCGATCGTCGTGCTGCGGATCCGCGATCCGCTGCCGGTGCCGCCGTTGGCGATCGACGATTTCGAGCACGTGGTGCTCGACTCCGTGGTGATCGGCATCTTCGTCGGTTTGGCGCTGGCGCTGGCTCAGGCGCTGCAGCTTGAGCGGCCGTATTGGGTGCCGGTGAGCTGCCTCGCCGTCATTCAGGGCCTGTCGGTGCGTGCGATCTGGAATCGGCATCTGCACCGCCTGCTCGGCACCGCGATCGGCCTCGGCCTCGCCGCGGTGCTACTGGCACTGCCGCTGGAGAAATGGAGCATCGCGTTTGCGGTGATCGCGCTGAGCTTCGTGATCGAGACCGCGGTGATCCGGCACTACGGCTTCGCGGTGATCTTCATCACCCCGCTCACCATCTTCCTCGCCGACGCCGCGACGCTGGGCCAGGAGCCGGCGCACCAGATCATCGAGGCGCGGTTTATCGATACCGTGGTCGGCTGCGTGGTCGGCCTGCTCGGCGGCGTCTGCCTGCACCATCCGGGCTTCCGCCACGTGACGGCCCGCTTGATCCGCCGGCTGATCCCGGCCTATCTGATCCCAGCCAAACACGACCGGGGCGATTGACCGAAAGTCAGGGTTTTGCCTCGGCCGAGCCGTGGAATAATACCCTTCCTCCGTTTCTTCAGGATGTATCGCCGGATTTGAGCCATGACCGACGTGCGCCCTCAGGCCGAGACCTTCCAAGCTCCACTGGACGAAATCGTCTGGAACACCACCTTCCGCCGCGGCTTCGCCGAAGCCCGCTCGGGCCGCACCCCGCGCTACGACGATGAAGTGATGTTCCAGGACGGCCTCGCCTGGGTGTACGAATGGGGCCGCCAGTTCGCCATCCTCGCCCCACCCGACCTGCCCCTGGTGCTCCCCGAAGAAGGCGCATTGAATCCCAAAGCGGTCGAGCTGTTCCGGGAAATGATCATCCAAGGCGAGATTTGTACTTAGCTCCCGGCGTCCCGCTCATTGAACGCAACTCACGTCATGGCCGGGCTCGACCCGGCCATCCATCACTCTTGAAAGATGGATCGCCGGATCAAGTCCGGCGATGACGACAGTTTCAGGAGTTCGCATCTTCATTCTGGGCTAACGAGCGCGGCTCGCACTGCTCACCTGATCATCGTCGGCCCGGCATCCGGGACCGCGACGTCGATGACGCGGAGCTGCACGCGTTCGGCGCCTTGCCAGCGGTCGACGCTGAGGCAGCCGGCGACGTGGAGCGTCTGACCGCGGTTCTCGGTCAGCGCGTTGCCGAGCTTCTGCCCGACGCTGCGGAATGCGATGCCGTTGACGAACGCGCCGTCGCCGGCCTTGAAGCGCAGCCGCAGATGCGCCTGGCCGACCTCGTCGGCATAGACGAGCTGATGCGCCGGCAGCGCCACGATCGGCTCCGGATTGCCGGCACCGAACGGCCCTGCCCGGTTCAGCGTCGCAGCAAGTTCTGTCGTGACGCCGCGCGCCGACACCGCGCCGTCGATGTACAGTTCGTTGACGTGGCGCGACTTGGCGACGTCATCCGCCAGCGTCGTTTCCAACCAGGCCCGGAATTCGGCGAGCCGCTCTTTGCGCAGCGTCACGCCGGCCGCCATGGCGTGGCCGCCGCCCTTGAGCAAAAGTCCATTGTGCACCGCCTGGCGCACCGCCTTGCCGAGATCGACGCCGGAGATCGAACGGCCCGAGCCGGTGCCGATGCCGCCGGGCTCGAGCGCAATCGCAAACGACGGCCGTCCGAACTTCTCTTTCAGGCGCGACGCGACCAGGCCGACCACGCCCGGGTGCCAGCCTTCGGACGCAGTGACGATCACCGCGCCCTTGTCCTCGAGTCCGAGCGACGCCATCGCCTCGGCTTCCGCCTGGGCTTCGGCCCTCTGTTCGATCTCGCGCCGTTCGCTGTTGAGGCGATCGAGTTCGGCGGCGATCCGGGCGGCTTCGGAAACGTCGGATTCGAGCAACAGCCGGACGCCGAGATCGGCGCGGCCGATACGGCCACCGGCATTGATCCGCGGCCCCAGCATGAAGCCGAGATGCCACGCTTCCGGCGGACCGTTCAGCCGCGACACGTCCATCAGCGCGGTGTGGCCGACGTGATCGCGGCGGCGCATCGCGATCAGGCCCTTGGCGACGAAAGCACGGTTGAGTCCGACCAGCGGCGCGACGTCCGCCACGGTGCCGAGCGCGACGTGGTGCAGCATGTCGAGCAGGTTCGGCTCCGGCCGCTCGGTGGTCCAGAACCCGCGATGCCGCAGTTCGCGATTGACCGCGACCAGCGTCATCAGCACCAGGCCGACCGCGGCAAGATGGCCGAGCCCCGACAGATCGTCCGGCCGGTTCGGATTGATCAGCGCCTCGACCTCGGGCAGTTCGTCGCCGCATTGGTGATGATCGATCACCACCACGCTCATCCCGAGCCGCCGCGCTTCCGCCAGCGGCTCCATGCTGGTGGTGCCGCAGTCCACGGTGATCAGCAGCGTCGCGCCTTTGCCGGCGAGCATACGGATCGCGTCGATATTCGGGCCGTAGCCTTCGAAGATGCGATCCGGAATGTGGATCAAAGGATCGAGCCCGCAATGGCGCAGATGCCAGGCGAGCAACGCCGACGAGGTCGCGCCGTCGACATCGTAGTCGCCGAAGATCGCGACCTTCTCGCCGCGCGAGGCAGCGTCGGCGATCCGCTTGGCGCCGGCTTCCATCTGGGTCAGCGACGCCGGATCGGGCATCAGCTTGCGGATCGTCGGATCGAGAAAGTCCTCGACCTGGTCGATCTCCACGCCCCGCCCGGCCAGCACCCGCGCCAACATCTCGGGCAATTGATAGCGCTGCACCATTGCCTGCGCCTTCGCAGTGGCGCGCGCGTCGAGCCGGTCGCGCCACGCCTTGCCGGTGGCAGAGCGGGTCACGCCGAGAAACGCCGGCACGGTTTCGGCCGGCAAAACTGAGATGGGAGGCGTCATGGTCCGCGCAGATAAGCACGAAGCGCCGACAGCGCAAACCGCCAGGACGGCGGTGGGAGCACCCCACTGCCCGTCATTGCGAGCGAAGCGAGAGGTTTGACCTTCTCGCGGGTCAGCACCCAAGCCGATCGGCGACACCGGCCAGATCGTCGGCAACGATGGTCCAGTCGCCGGTGGCATCGAAGTCGATCGTCTGCAGCGGGCCGTACTCGGTCGGACGCGGGATGAAAGCCGTCTTCAGGCCCAACGCTTGCGCGGCCTGAAGATCGTAGTTGTGCGCGGCGACCAGCATCACTTCGCCCGGCTGCAGATTGAGCAGCTTCGCGGCACCGAGATAATTCTCCCGATCCGGCTTGTAGTGCCGGAAGATGTCACTGCCGAGAACCAGATCCCACGGCAGGCCGGCGTTCTTCGCCATCCGGGTCAATAGCCCGACATTGCCGTTCGACAGCGGAGCCAGAATGTACTTGGTCTTCAGCCGCTCCAGCGCCGCAACCACACCCGGCCACGGCTTCAGCCGATGCCAGCCGGTGACGATGTAGTTGAGATCGTCCTCGGTCAGTCCCTTGATGCCGAATTCGCCGACAAGCCGCTCCAGCGATTGCCGATGCAGTTCGTCGAGGGTGAGGAATTCGGCTTGCGGATTGTTGCGGACCGCATCCATCGACGGCACGTAGGCCTTCCGCCATGCATCGATCAATCCGGTCCAGTCGCCTTCGAGGCCACGCCCAGCCGCATAGGCGGAAAGATCGTCGATCAGGCTGCTGCGCCAGTCGACGACAGTGCCGAACACGTCGAACAGCAGGGCTTTGACGTCTGTCGCATCGGACACCGGCATGGCGTTCGTCCCTTGTTGTTCTTCGTCATTGCGAGCGCAGCGAAGCAATCCAGAGTCACACATGCAGACTGGATTGCTTCGTCGCTTCGCTCCTCGCAATGACGTTGTTAGGCTGGCTACAGTATCTTCCGATACTGCATGAAGCCGGAATCCTCGGCAATGCGGTCGTAAAGCAGCCGTGCGGTGGCGTTGCCGGTTTGGGTCAGCCAGTGCACGCGGCTGCAGCCGTCCGCTTTGGCGCGCGCGTACACGGCTTCGATCAGCTTGCGGCCGAGGCCGAGCCCACGGGCGCTGTCCGCGACGAACAGGTCTTGCAGATAGCAGTAATTGCCGACCGTCCAGCACGACCGGTGATAGATGAACTGCACGATGCCGGTGAGCTTGCCGTCAACATAGGCGCCGAGCAGATGCATCGGCTCGGCGGGATCGTGAAACCGCGCCCAGGTGACGTCGGAGACCTCAGGCGCCAGTGTCGCCTTGTAGAACGCGAGGTAACCGGCCCACAGCGGCTCCCAGGCGGCCCGCTCGTCGGGGCCGACGGAACGAATCTCGACGGCCATCCGACGTCTCCTTATCTTAATCGAGGTGGAACTTCTCGAGCTGGCGGTGGTCCGCCTTGATGTAGCGCACCGTGCCGGTGACCGACCGCATCACCACGGTCTCGGTCTGGATCACGCCCTTGCGGAACTTGACGCCCGAGAGCAGCGAGCCATCGGTGACGCCGGTGGCTGCGAACAGGCAGTCGCCCTTCACCATGTCCTCGATCTGGTACACGAAGTTCGGATCTTCGATGCCCATCGACTCGGCGCGGTTGCGCTTGGAGTGAGTGTCGAGCAGCAGCCGGCACTGCATCTGGCCGCCGATGCAGCGCAGCGCCGCCGCAGCCAGCACGCCTTCCGGCGCACCGCCGGTGCCCATGTAGATGTCAACGCCGGTGTTGTCCGGGTCGGCGCAGTGGATCACGCCGGCAACGTCGCCGTCGGTGATCAGCTGGACGCCGGCGCCGGTGGCGCGGATCTTGGCGATCAGCTCGGCATGGCGGGGACGGTCGAGCACCAGCACGGTGATGCCGTGAGTCGGCACACCCTTGGCCTGCGCCAAGCGGAGGATGTTGTCCTCCGGCGGCGCATCGATGTCGATCAGGTTCTTCTCGTAGCCCGGACCGATCGCGATCTTCTGCATGTAGACGTCGGGCGCGTGCAGCAGCGTGCCGCCTTCGGCCATCGCCATGGTGGCGATCGAACCCGGCATGTTCTTGGCGCACAGCGTGGTGCCTTCGAGCGGGTCGACCGCGATGTCGACCTTCGGACCGGCATTGATGCCAGCGCCGACCTTTTCACCGATGAACAGCATCGGCGCTTCGTCGCGCTCGCCCTCGCCGATCACGATGGTGCCTTCGATCGGCATCTTGTTGAGCTCGCGGCGCATCGCATCGACCGCGGCCTGGTCCGCGCCCTTCTCGTTGCCGTGGCCGCGCAGCCGCGCCGCAGACACCGCGGCGCGCTCGGTCACACGCACGATCTCCAGGGTCAGGATGCGTTCCAGCAGCAATTGCGGCGGAACGGAAATGGTGGTCGACATCGGCCCAGCTCCTCAAAACAGCGCCCCCGCGCTTGTGGCGGGGGCTGTACAAATGGTCGAACTCAGTTCTTCTCGATCCGGATCACCTGTGGCCGGCCGCTGATCACCTTGTCGCGCTGCACGGCTTGCAGCGCGCGGCGCACCGCGTCTTCAGCGGTGGCGTAAGTAATCAGGATCACCGGCACAGGGACCGACGACTTGGCGGCCTTGCCATTGGCATCGACGCTGCGGTGCGGATGCCGCTGCACGATCGACTCGATCGAGATGTCCTGCTCGGCAAGCCGCTTGGCGATGGTCGCGGCGGTGCCGGCGTGATCGCGCGCCAGCAGCCGCAAGTAATAGCCGCCCTCATGGCGCTGCATCGGCGCCTTCGCGGTGGCTTTCAGCCCGGATACCGGCCGGCCGAACGGCACCGCGCGGATGCCGCGCGCGACATCGGCGATATCCGCCACCACCGCGGATGCGGTCGCGGCGGCACCGGCGCCGGCGCCGACCAGGGTGATCGGCGGACTGCCGTCGCCGTCGATCGAGACGGCGTTGGTCCCGCCCATCACC
>NZ_QTKI01000808.1:0-602 GCF_010820945.1 Rhodopseudomonas sp. BR0C11 | reverse complement strand
CGCAGGGCGTCCGTAGCCTCCGGATCGGCGGTGACTCGCTGCTGCGCGACGACGACGGCGTATTCGCCGCGCGCTACGACGCCACACCCGGCGCGGCCTATCTGCTCCGCCCCGACGGCTACGTCGCCGCCCGGTTCCGCCATCCGACGCAGGCTGCCGTTGACGCAGCGCTGGCGCGGGCATGTGGGAGGGGCACGCCATGAGTGCCGTGCTGTCGACCAAAAGCAATTTCGCCGATCCCGATGCCGCCTATCGGCTGATCGTGGAGACGCATCGCGGTCTCAGCGACGAGCAGAGCGCCTCACTCGACGCCGCGCTGGTGCTGATCCTCGCCAACCACCTTGGTGACCTCGATTTGCTTCGAGAGGCGACAGCGCTGGCGAAGCGGAGCGTGGTGAGTGAGGGGCAACGGGAGTGAGCGGCGTCAACGAAACCGCGCGGCGCAAGCTCAACGCCCCAAGGTTCGTCATTACGGGGCGCGCCGACAGGCGCGAACCCGGAATCTCGAAGTGATGGTGCGAAGCGGTGGTCGCAGAACAGCTCGGGATTCCGAGTTCGCTCGCTGCGCAAGCGCCCCGGAATGACGAACCTGGAACGATCAG
>NZ_QTKI01000807.1:0-608 GCF_010820945.1 Rhodopseudomonas sp. BR0C11 | reverse complement strand
CCATCGTTGTCTCTCCCTGATCGGGCAACCGTTGCTGCCGCGTCTTTCGTTGTAGGTGTTGATACTCTGTTAATGACAAATACTCGACTGCAATTCAAATCCACTGCGGATGCGGGATTGCGCCGGCATTCAGGGTTGCACTTAACCATTATTACAGCGGCCTTCGCCATCCTTCGCGCGCATGACGAGCGCCGCACCATCCTTTCCCTCGACCGGGACGACCGACGTCGCCGAGAGCGATGAGGCGCTTTCCGCGGACGCGGCGGGCATCGCGGCTGCCGACGCCGGAGACCTGCGGCTGTTCAAGGAAATCGTCCGTGCGCTGCCTTCGGCCGTAACGGTGCAGGACGAGCAGGGCCGCTTTGTCTTCATCAACGACGCCGCAGCCGCGCAATATCGGCTTCCGCCTGCATCGACCGACAGCGCCAGCAACCCGCCACTCGACCGGCGCCGCGGCGACGGCGCCGCACTGCTGGCCCAGGGCCAGTCCGGCACGCGCGAAGAACGCATTGCCTTCGGCGGCGCAGCCCGCGCGCTGCTCACTGCGCACAAGCCGGTGGACATCGACGGACGCAAACTGCTGCTGTCGAGTTCGCTCGATGTCACCG
>NZ_QTKI01000806.1:0-611 GCF_010820945.1 Rhodopseudomonas sp. BR0C11 | reverse complement strand
GCGAAATCCATCCCGACTATTATCAAATCCCGGTCGCCGACCGGCAGGCCCTGATCGAAGCCGACGAACGCGCCCACCGCGAAGCCGAAGAAGAAAGCGAGCAGCGCTCCAGCCGCCGCCGGTCGCGACATCGCAGCCATCGCCGACGCAACAACGGCGAGCGGGTGCAGAGCGAGATCGTCGAAGCCGTTGCCGACGTTGCGGCCGAGCAGCCGCACGAGGCTGCCGACCATCACGAGGCGCACGAGGTCGAGGCGCACGCCGAGGGCGAGCGCCTGATGCATGAGCTGCCGGAGGGTGAGACCGCCGAGCAGCACGACGCCGCGCACGCCTCCGACGATCACGAGCACCGCCACGTCGAAGCCGCGCCGTCCGAAGCACCCGCTCCGTCCGAGCCCGAGGTGAGCGCTGCAGCCGAGCCCGTCGCGAACGAGCAGCCGGCGGTTGCCGAAGCTCCCGCGCCGGTCGAAGCCCCGCAGGCCGCGGCGTCGCACGACGAGACCGACGCGCACGACGACGACCACGCTGAGGAAGGCGCCGGCTACGCCGAGGACGCGCCGTTCCCGATCGACGATCACCACGAGGCCGACGACGTCCACGAGGCGCACGAC
>NZ_QTKI01000805.1:0-612 GCF_010820945.1 Rhodopseudomonas sp. BR0C11 | reverse complement strand
CCGCGGCGATCTCCTTCACCGGCTCGGTGAAATTCGCCGCGACCGCGACCTTGGCGGAATCGGCGAGCGCCGGCACGGAGGCAAGGCCGGCGGCAAAAGCTGCGCCGAACAGGGCGAGCTTGAGAGTAGCAATGGCTTTCAAGGGAAGTCTCCTACTGGTTGAAGTCCGCAGTGATGGTGATGGCGACAAGGCGAACGGCACGACGCGGCCCAAGCCTCGTTTGGTGATCAAGCCTCGTTTGGTGATGATGTCGCTCCGCTCGGAATGATGAGATCGGGACGAACATGGTCGGTGCATCGCGTCAGTCGATCGCGACGATGACGTGAGCGGCGTCGAACACCGCGCAGGCCGGATCACCGGGGGCCAGCTTGAGGTCGTCGGCGCTGCGCGCCGTGACCGAGGCCGCCAGCGTCTTGTCACCGCCGATATCGAGCACGATCTCGGCGTTGACGGCCGAGACGTCGGCGCGGCGCACGATGCCGCGCACGCAATTGCGCGCCGAGACCAGCGGCGGCTGATGGCCCGGCGCGATCATCACGAACGGCGCCTTGATCAGCACGATCGCCTCGCGGCCGACCACGAGGCCGAGGCTGCGCACGCTCCCGGCGGTC
>NZ_QTKI01000804.1:0-617 GCF_010820945.1 Rhodopseudomonas sp. BR0C11 | reverse complement strand
GGGGCGTGGACGGGGCCCTTGGGGGCAAGCCGGAACGCCTGGTTCGGCAATTCGCCGATGCCGACGCCGAGCACCACGCCGCATTTATCCTTGCAGTAGTGATGCAGTGCCGCGATGTCGTGCCCCTCGGCGGCCCGCACGGTGGTGACCGTGTCGGCGCGTTCGTCCGGGTGCTCGATGTTGAAGCCGAGCACGTTGCCTTCGGACCAAACGTCCACGGCCCGGCGCACCGCGCCGGCGAGCAGATGATGACGCCGGAAGGTGTTGTCGAGCCCTTCGGCAAACAGGATGTCGAGCGCCTTGCGCAGCGCGAACAACAGATGAACCGGGGCCGTGCCGGCGTATTTCTGGTAGTGCTCCGGCCCGTCGCGCTCGGTCCAGTCCCAATATGGCGTGCGCAGGCCGGCATGCTGGTGCGCGGCGCGGGCGCGGTCTCCGACCGCGACGAACGACAGACCGGGCGGCGACATCAGCCCCTTCTGCGACGCTGACATCGTGACGTCGATTCCCCAGGCATCCATCTCGAACGGCATGCAGCCGAGCGACGCCACCGCGTCGACCATGAACAGCGCCGGGTGGCCGGCAGCCTTGCTGGCCCGACCGATCGCATCGAAATC
>NZ_QTKI01000803.1:0-621 GCF_010820945.1 Rhodopseudomonas sp. BR0C11 | reverse complement strand
GCCGCAGATGGCGCCGCTCGACATCAACGACGTGGCCCGGGAGATTCTGTCGATCATCCAGAGCGAGCTGCGCCATCACAGCATTCATCTCGAGTTCCGGCTCGGTGGTGGTGACGCGGTCGTGCTCGGCAACAGAGTTCAGCTCCAGCAGGTGCTGCTCAACCTCGCGATGAATGCAATCGAGTCGATGGCGACGATCGAAGGCCGCCGAGTGCTGACGGTCGCCAGCGACACCAGCGATCCGGGCAGCGTCACCGTCAGCGTCACGGATAACGGTCTCGGCTTCGATGAGGACCGGATTGATCAGTTGTTCGAAGCGCTGGTGACGACCAAGCCGCAAGGCATGGGGATGGGCCTATCGATCAGCAAATCGATCGTCGAAGCCCATGGCGGGCGGCTGCTCGCCACCTCGCTGAAACCGCACGGCGCGCGTTTTCAGTTCACGCTCCCGCGATCAGCTTAAGTCCGGTTGCACGGCTCGCTTTCGCCGCAGCAAGTGCCTGCCGGACGACGCCGCGCGTCCATCATCCGAACATCCAAGTTCTCGTGCGAACCGACAAGAGCCGCCGGCACATACGCCTTAGATCAAGGTCGCCGAGATACGGTCTCAACGAGGAGTCA
>NZ_QTKI01000802.1:0-626 GCF_010820945.1 Rhodopseudomonas sp. BR0C11 | reverse complement strand
ATCCCGCGACCCGCCGCAACGCCTATGGCTGCAGCCCGTCGCCGGCGCCGGAGATTCCCAGTTTCTCGTCCTGCACCGCCAGCACGATCTCGCTGCGCGGCTACGACGCCGCCAGCCGCGCCCGCGACGCGCTGATGTCGTCGGCGATGCTGCATGGTCTGATCGAATGCTTCGACGACCGCGTCGAAGCGATGCGCGGCGAACTGAAAGCGCTGCTCGGGCTCGACCACACCGCCACCGAGATCGTGTTCACCTCCTCCGGCACCGACGCGCAATTGGTGGCGCTGGCGATCACCCGCGCCCTGCTCGGCGACGACCTCGTCAGCGTGATCGCGGCCTCCGATCAGACCGGCACCGGCACCGCCTTCACGGCACGCGGCCTGCACTTCGGCGCACGCAGCGCCAATGGCGTTGTCGCCACGCGCGGCGCACCGATCGCCGGACTCGGACCGGTGCGCAGCATCGGACTACGATTGCGCGACACCGATGGTCGCATCCGCTCGCCCTCGACGCTGGACGCCGAGACGCTCGACATCGTCGAATCCGCGGTGGCGCAAGGCGCGCGGGTGATGCTCGAAGCGATGGACTGCTCCAAGCTCGGCCACACCGGCCCGCGCGCCCGCTGC
>NZ_QTKI01000801.1:0-628 GCF_010820945.1 Rhodopseudomonas sp. BR0C11 | reverse complement strand
GCGAGGCGGCGCGCTGCTGGGCGCCGGGCGAGGCGGAGTTGAAATCGAGAAACCAGGTGCCTTGATTGATCGCGCCGGCGCAGGCCTCGGCGACTGCGACGGTTTGGCTCGCCGTCACCGCCGAGATGATGAAGTCGCTGCGCGCTGCGAGCTCGGCATGCGATGTCGTCAGCGTCACGCCATGGCGGCTGGCATGCTCGCGCAGCGGCCCGCCGCGATCGTCGGCGAGCTTGACGTCATAGGCCGCGACCTTGACGCCTTGCGCGCGCAGATCCTCGGCGAGGATCTTGCCGACCTCACCATAGCCGACGATCCCGACCAGCCATTGTTTCGCCGCGCTGCTCATCAGTCGATGTACTTCAGGCCGGCTTTTTCAAGCGGCTCGCGCATCTTGTACATGTCGAGGCCGAGCACGCCGCTTGCCAGCTTGGCGCGCTTCTCGGCCTCGTTGGCCTCGCGGGCTTCGGCCGCGTCCGCCGCCATCTGTGCGACCGCGGCCGGCACCACCACGACGCCGTCGTCATCGGCAATCACCACGTCGCCGGGCGTGATATGCGCGCCGGCGGCGACCACCGGGATGTTGACCGAGCCGAGCGTCGCTTTCACCGTGCCCTTGGCGTGGATCGCC
>NZ_QTKI01000800.1:0-641 GCF_010820945.1 Rhodopseudomonas sp. BR0C11 | reverse complement strand
CAACTGGCTGACCGCCTATGCGGGCGTTGGCTATCGTGATGGCTCGAACTACCAGACCTTCCCGCGCTCGGCGACGGCGGTGGATGCGCTCGGCAATTTCAACGTCCAGAATACGTATTACGATTCTTACACCAAGACCCTCAGCGGCAATGTCGGCTTCCGGTCGCGGTTCGACACCGGCTTCATCGGCCACAAGCTCAACGTTGCCTATACCGGGTTCTTCCAGGAGGCGGGCAACGCCTACATCCAGGGCGGCACCACCGCGTCGAACATCTACAACCCGGCGCCGCTGCCGGCGGTGACGTCGGATCGCTACGCGCCGCGGCACGCCTCCGACAGCACGCTGACCAGCGTCGCGGTGGTCGACACCATGTCGTTCCTGAACGAGTCGGTGCTGCTGACGCTCGGCGGTCGTCACCAGATGGTGAAGCAGGAGAGCTACGCCACCACCGGCACCAACATCGGCGCGTTGACGTCGACTTACGACGCCAGCGCCACGACACCGCTCGCCGGTATCGTCGTCAAGCCGTGGACGAACGTGTCGCTGTATGCCAACTACGCCGAGGGTCTCACGCGCGGCACCATCGTCGGCCGCAACTTCTCGAACGCTGGCACGATCCTGGCACCGTACAAGTCGAAGC
>NZ_QTKI01000799.1:0-642 GCF_010820945.1 Rhodopseudomonas sp. BR0C11 | reverse complement strand
TGCCGGCTATCAGTTCGGCGTCGCCGACGAAGAGACCCCCAGCAACGGGCGTACCCCGCTCGAAAACCTGCCCGAGACCGACGCCAATGGCGCTGCCACCTTCGAGGTGAGCCTGCCGAAGCCGCCGTCCTCGACCCGGCCGCAGGAGGCGCAGATCTTCGTCCGGATGGCGGAAGCCGGCGGACGCGCGGTCGAGCGCAAGCTGGTGCTGCCGGTCGCGCCGGCGGCGGCGATGATCGGCGTCAAGCCGCTGTTCGCCGACCGCAACGTCGCCGAGGGTGATGTCGCCAAATTCGACGTCGCCTTCGTGGCGCCGGACGGCAGCTCGCTGCCGCGCAGCGGGCTGCGCTACGAGCTGCTGAAGATCGAGGTCTCCAGCAGATCAGGCGTATCGGCCGAACCGTCCGAATACCAGCCGACGTCGAACTGCACCGACGTCAGCGGACCGGCGACATCGGCGGTCTTGACGTCGAGGCGGTAGCGGCCGGGCTCCGGGTTGAACTGCAGCCGCGCCGGTTCGCCGGCCTTGATCGACAGATCGCCGTCGGCGACCCGCTTGGTCGACTTCACCGGCTCGTAATCCCAGGACGAGTTCTGCCGGTACCACTGGTAATGCGACTCGATCTTCAGCAGCTGTCTCTT
>NZ_QTKI01000080.1:0-14681 GCF_010820945.1 Rhodopseudomonas sp. BR0C11 | reverse complement strand
CGCGCCGCGCCGTCTCGAACCATTGGCCGCGCGACATGCAACCGCTCATCCCGTCGAGACGCCCGGCTTTGCCGGGCTCCTCAGGATGAGGACTTTAGTGCGCTTGGAAAGGCCAAGTTCGCTTCAATCAATCGATGAAGCGCTCTAGCGGTCGCAGCTTGTAGAGCCTCATGGTGAGGAGGCGCGAAGCGCCGTCTCGAACCATGCGCCGCAGGCGATGTGGCTCCCCATCCTTCGAGACGCCCGGCTTTGCCGGGCTCCTCAGGATGAGGACTTCGGACGCTTGGCAAAGGCCAAATCCGCTTCAATCAATCGATGAAGCGCTCTAGCTTGCGAAACCGGAATCTCGAAGTTGTTTTGCGGCTGCGCGGACGAACCGTCAGTGCCCTGAACCTCCGGATTCCGGGTTCGCCGCTACGCGGCGCCCCGGAATGACTCGTGCTTGAGTGGTACGTTTCAGTCCGACGACTTCTTCTTGGCAGACTTGTTCTTGGCAGACTTGCGCGACGACGATTTGCGGCTAGACGATTTTCGGGCGGTGGATGTTTTTCGCGTACTGGATGACTTCGACGACTTGCGCCCCGATGACTTCTTCGTCCCGGCCCGCGTGCTGCTGGCCTTTGTCGTCCTCTTGGTCGTCTTCTTCGTCGTCTTACGGCGGGACTTAGTGGCCTTCTTGCTCGACGCCTTTGCAGCCTTCTTGCCGGTTTTCTTCTTTGGCACCTTCGCGCCTTCGGCGCGGGCTTCCGACAGACCGATCGCGATCGCTTGTTTGCGGCTCTTGACCTTCCTGCCGGAGCCGCCGCTCTTCAGCGTGCCGGCCTTGCGCTTCTTCATCGCGCGGCCGACCTTGGCGGACGCCTTCTTGGAATATTTCCGGGCCATGATCTCCTCCCTATGGAACGAAGATCAATGATGCCGGTCGGCGATGGTTCCTTGAGGGAGCTATCAGTCCTGCGCACCGTCCACAGCCGGTGCGCTGGCGAGCTTCTCGATGACGAACACGATCATCTCGTCGCTGCGCTCACTCGAGGTGATGCGATCGCCAGTCTCGCCGATCAGCACCGGAATATCGATCAGCGCCATCGGATCGGTGCAGCGGACTTCCAGCAGATCGCCGGGCTGCAAACGCGGCAGCGCCTTGCGGGTCTTGAGCACCGGCAGCGGGCATTTCAGCCCTGTGAGATCGAGAACAGTCTTGGCCATGGCGGCGGACGATGACGAAGCCGCGGCGCGCGGTCAATTGCCTTCGGCCTCGTTCTTATTGCCGAGCCGCGCCATGGTGAGCTAACCACGGGCATTGCCGAGTGACGACGTGGCGCGGAGTGCGCAATGGCTGATGTTCGACCACCCGCCGTCATCCTTGCCGGCGGCCTTGCCCGCCGGATGGGCGGCGGCGACAAACCGCTGCGGTCGATCGCCGGCCGGCCGCTGCTGGCTCATGTGATCGAGCGCCTGCAGCCGCAATGCGGCGCGCTGGCGCTCAACGCCAATGGCGATCCGAGCCGGTTCAGCCGCTTCGCCCTGCCGGTGATCGCCGATACGGTGCACGACTTCCCCGGCCCGCTCGCCGGCGTGCTGGCAGCGATGGAATGGGCGGCGACGGCGCAGCCGGGCGCGCACCACGTGTTGACCGTGCCGGGCGATTGTCCGTTTCTGCCATGCGATTTGGTGGCCCGGCTCGATCAGGCCCGACTCGCTGAGAATGCCGAGATTGCCGTGGCGGCATCCGGCGGCCACCTGCAGCCGGTGATTGCGCTGTGGCCGGTTGCGCTGCGCGAGGCGCTGCGAACCGCCTTGGTCGACGAGGACATCCGCAAGGTCGAACGCTTCACCGCGCGCTATCGGCGCGCCGAGGTGGAGTGGCCGGTGACGCCATTCGATCCGTTCTTCAACGCCAATACGCCGGAGGACGTCGCGGAAGCCGAACGCATCGTGGCGGGCGATCAATAGCAGGCCATCTCCCCGTCATTGCGAGCGGAGCGAAGCAATCCAGCCGCGTGCACCGAACTGGATTGCTTCGTCGGCTTCGCCTCCTCGCAATGACGGAGGCGATGTACGAGCCTATGGCGTCAGCACCGCGCGGCCGACCAGCTTGCCCTTCTGCAGATCGAGCAGCGCGTCGTAGGCTTGCGGCAAGGCTACCTTGGTGACCGGGATCGGCGACACCTTCTTGGCGCGGACGAGGTCGAGCAATTCCTGCGTCTCGGCGAGATTGCCGACGTAGCTGCCCTGGATGGTGATGGCGCGCATTGGGATGAACGGCAGCGCCCATGGGGCGCCGCCGCCGAACAGACCGACGATCACCAGCTTGCCGCCCTTGGTGAGACAATCGAAACCGAGCTGCGCGGTCTGCGGATTGCCGACCAGATCGAGCGCGCCGCGCACCGGGCCTTTGGCGATGGCGGCGATCTGCGCCAGCGCCTCGGGGGCCGCAGCATCGACGGTGCCGAGCGCGCCGGCCTTCTGTGCCGCGTCGCGCTTGGCTGCGTCGATATCGACCATGATGGCGCCCTTGCCACCCATTGCTTTGAGCAGCTCCAGCGCCATCAGTCCGAGTCCGCCGGCGCCGAAGATCACGATCGGGCTGTCGAGGCAGAAGTCGAGCTTCTTCAGCGCACTGTAGGTGGTGATACCGGAACACGCATAGGGCGCCGCGGTGACCGGATCGAGACCATCGAGGCTGAGCAGATAGCGCGGATGCGGCACGATCAGTTCGTCCGAATAGCCGCCGTCGCAATACACGCCGAGAAACCGCGGCTTCAGGCACATGTTCTCGTCGCCGGCTTTGCAAACATCGCATTCGCCGCAGCCGATCCACGGATAAACCAGCGCGACCTCGCCGATCTTGGCGTCCTTGGCATCAGGACCAGCGGCGACGATCTCACCGACGGTCTCGTGACCCATCGTCAGCGGCAGCGCGACGCCGCGGTCCTGCAGCGACAGCCGCTTGCGGCCGTGGCCGAGTTCGTAGCCGCCCTCCCAGATGTGCAGATCGCTGTGGCAGATGCCGGCGGCCTTGACGCGTACCAGCACTTGCGTGCCGGTCAATTCCGGCGTCGGCCGGTTGTCTTCGCTCAGCGGCTTGCCGAAATCGGTGACGCGAAAGCTCCTCATGGCGTAGTCTCCCGAGAGTGTTTTTGTTTATCGCCGAAGCATGCCACGGCGCCGCACGGTCGTCGATGGCTCGCGCAGCTTACGCCGCGCTGCGGAATTCGGCCGTGGTTTGCGCCACCAGCTCGGCGATCGGCACGATGCCGCCGATGCCCGACGCCGAATGGCCTGCGCTCCAGATATCGCGCCACCGCTTCGGCCGATCCTCCCGCGCGCCGACATCGATGTCCTTGCCGATATCGATGCCGCCGCGCTCCGGCAGATCGTCGGGATCGAGCCCGGCGGCGACGATCGATGGGCGCAGCATGTTGGTCTGCAGCCCGGTGAACGCTTTGGTGAGCAGGATGTCGTCGGCGCTCGCCTCCACCAGCATCGCCTTGTAGCGCGGATCGGCAAGGCTCTCTTCGGTGGCGATGAACTTGGTGCCCATGTAGCCGAGATCGCAGCCGAGCGTCATCGCGGCGCGCAGCGCGACGCCGTCACTGATGCCGCCGGCGAGCACGATCACACCGTCGAAGAATTGCCGCACCGCACGCACGAAGGCGAACGGATTGAGCCACCCGGTCTGGCCGCCGGCACCGGCGGTGAGCAGCACCAAGCCGTCAACGCCGGCCGCTACCGCGCGTTCGGCATGACGAATGCTCGCAACGTCGGCCAGCACCATCGCGCCGACATCGTGCAGCGGTGCGATCACCGGTTGCGGCGAGCCGACGCTGGTGATCACCACCTCCGGCCGATGCTGCAGCAGCAGTTTCAGATCGTCGCCGAGCCGCACGTTGGAGCGGTGCACGATCAGGTTGGGGCACCACGGCGCGGCGGGCCGGCCGCTCGCCTGCTCGTGCGCCGCGATTCGGCGGGTGATCTCGCCGAGCCAGTCACCGAGTTGTTCCGTCGTACGGCAATTCACCGTGGGAAACGATCCGATCACGCCGCTACTACACGCCGCAGCCACCAGATCGACGCCCGACACCAGAAACATTGGTGCTGCAATCAGCGGCAAACTGAGACGATCGCCGAAGCGCGCCAGACGGTCGGATGATTTCACGGCAGTTTCCTCCTGCTCTGTTTGCATCGGCACGGGTCTGCCGTGCTAGTGTCGTTGCCGAACATTGGCACGCCCAACAGCCGATGACAAAGACAAGGGAGACACGACGCCATGACTGCCGAGCTCAACGCTTTTCCGACCGCAGGCACGCAAACGTTGCGAGCGCTGGCGCGCTATCCGTCGCGCACCGCGTTCGCCTGGCCCGGCGGCAGCTTGAGCTATCGCGGCGCCACCGACATGATCGGCAGCATCCAGAAGGTGTTCATGGGGCTCGGCCTGCAGCCCGGCACGCGCGTCGCGCTGCTCACCGCCAATCGCGCCGAGACCTGGTGCGCCGGCGTCGCGGCGCAGCTCTGCCGCTTCGCCATCACCTGGCTGCATCCGCTCGGCTCGCGCCAGGATCAGCTCGATCAAATCGAGGACTCCGAAGCCGCGGTGCTGATCGTCGACGCTGCAGCTTTTCTAGAGCGCGGCGGCGCGCTTGCCGCCCAGGCGACCGGCCTGCGCCACATCTTCACCATCGGCCGGGCCGACTACGGGCTCGATCTGCTGATCGCGCTGGATCAGGCCGGCAGCGCCACGCCGCGCGACTTTGCGCGGCTCGACGACGTGGCGGTGCTGAACTACACCGGCGGCACCACCGGCAAGTCCAAGGGCGCGCTGCGCCACCATCGCGAGAACGCCGGTTTCGCCAACGCGATCCTGGCCGATTTCGAAATCCCGTTCGATCCGCGCTATCTCACGGTGGCGCCGATCAGCCATGTCGCCGGCACCAAGGTGCTGCCGTCGCTGATCCGCGGCGGCACCATCCACATGATGAAGGGGTTCGATCCCGAAGCGGTGCTGCAGACGATCGAGCGCGAGAAGATCAATTTCACGCTGTTCGTGCCGACGATGGTCTATGTGCTGCTCGATCATCCGTCGCTCGCCAAGACCGATCTGTCGTCGCTCGATCTGGTGCTGTACGGCGCCTCGCCGATGTCGCCGACGCGGCTGGTCGAAGGCATCGAGCGGATTGGCCCGGTGTTCTCGCAGCTCTACGGCCAGACCGAGTGCTATCCGGTGTCGGTGCTGCGCAAGGCCGATCATGATCCGAAGCAGCCGGAGCTGTTCCTGTCGTGCGGCTTCCCGATCGCGGCCTGCGATGCCCGGATTCTCGACGAGAACGATCAGGAAGTGCCGCTCGGCGAGGCCGGCGAGATCTGCGTGCGCGCGCCGCATGTGATGGCGGAATATTGGAAGCGCCCGGAGCAGACCGCCGAAACGCTGAAGAGCGGCTGGCTGCACACCGGCGATATCGCCAAGCAGGACGACCGCGGCTACATGTATATTCTCGACCGCAAGAAGGACATGATCGTGTCCGGCGGCTTCAACATCTTTCCGCGCGAGGTCGAGGACGTGTTGTCGACGCATCAGGACGTCGCGATGGTCGCGGTGGTCGGCGTGCCGGACGACAAATGGGGCGAAGCCGTCACCGCGGTGGTGGTCGCCAAGCCCGGCACCAAGCCCGACGAGCGCGAACTGATCGAACTGGTGAAGACCCGCAAGGGCTCGGCGCATGCACCGAAGCAAGTCAAGTTCGTCCCGGAACTGCCGATGACCGGCGTCGGCAAGATCGACAAGAAAGTCCTGCGCGCCGGCTTCTGGGCCGGCCGCGACCGGATGGTGGGGTAGTTCCGATCACTCGCCGGCCTGCGGCGAGTTCTTATCACCCACCCTCGTCATTCCGGGGCGCGCGCAGCGCGAACCCGGAATCTGACACGCATACGACTTCGAGATTCCGGGTTCGCTTGCTGTCAAGCGGCTCGGAATGACACCTTGGTCCTACGACCGAAACAGCCGCGTGTATTGCGTCTCGTGGCGCAGGCTGGCGAGGTCGGCGCGGAAGGTGGCGCTGCCGAGGTCGTCGAGTGAGGCGACGAGCGCGCGCGTGCCAGTAGCGATCACCGCCGGCTCCAGTGCGGCGAGCACGCGCTGGCTGTCGGTCTGGCCGAGCGGGATCAGCCGCGCGCCGGCCGAGATCCAGTTCGACGTCACCGCATGCAGGAAGCCGTGCAGCGTCGCCGGCAGCGGCACGCCGTGCGAGGCGCTGACGAGACCGACCGCGACCGGATAGGCGATCGCCTCGCCGCATGCCGTCACCGCACGGCCGAGGCCGTCGCTGTCCCAGGCCTTGCGGGCGATCTCGATGAAGGCGCGGCCCTGCGACAGCGTCTCGAGCTGGCGCTCCGCCGAGGTGACGAACGCCGCGGCGAGTTCGGCGACAGCGGACAGGCCGGCGTCGTCGCCGCGCTCGGTGGCGCGATAGGCGTGGCTGAGCAGCACCGCGTCGCAGAATCCGGCGCCATGCTGCAGCATCGCGTCGAGCCAATCGCGCAGCGTCGCAGCGTCGGTGACGTCGCCCGCCTCCACCGCCCATTCGATGCCGCTGGAATACGAGAACGCCCCGACCGGGAACGCCGGCGACAGCCAGGTCATCAGCCGGAACAGCGCAGCGCTCTGCTCCGCCGGCAGCGGCTGCGCCGACGCCTCCGGCTCAGTGCTCATGCTTGTGCGAGTGGCCGCAATGCTCGTCATGGACATGATGGTCGTGGCCATGATGATCATGCCCGCAGCAGCCGCCATCAGCATGATCGTGGTCGTGATGCGCGTGACCATGATGGCCATGATCGTGATGGCCGTGACCATGGTGGCGATCGTGGTGAGCATGATCATGCTGACCATGATCGTGATGCGCGTGCGCCGCCTCGCCGCTGTCGTGCGCCGGTGCGTAAGCGCCGCCTTCCGGATCGAACGGCGCTTCGATCTCCACCACCTTGCCGCCGAGGCCGCGGACCATGTCGGCGATGACGTGGTCGCGGCGGATGCGCAGCGCTTTCGCCATCAGTTGCGTCGGCAGATGGCGGTTGCCGAGATGCCAGGCGAGCCGCACCAGGTGCTGCGGATCATGACCGCGGATCTCGAGCAGCGGCTCCGGCGCCGCGACTACTTCCACCAGCCGCCCGTCTTCCAGCACCAGCGCGTCGCCGCCGCGCAGCGCCACCGCCTGCTCCAGATCGAGCAGGAACGACAGTCCCCGCGTCCCGGTCATCGCCATGCGGCGGCGATGCCGATCGTCGAAATCGAGCACGACGGTGTCGGCCGGGGTGTCGGTCCAGCGATGCTGGCCGCGGACGGCGGTGGCGCGGATCATGGTGTCTCCTATCTGGTCACGACGTTCGCCGGCGTGATGATCTCGATCTTCGGAGGCGCGGCGAAGCAGGTGACGGCGACGCGACCGAACGTCTTCATGTGCTCGGCCTTGCGATGCGGCTCCAGCGCTTCGGCGTTTTCCCACTGCTCGACGAACACCATCTTGGAAGGTTCGGTGACGCTCTCGTGCAGGTCGTAGGCGATGTTGCCGGGCTCCTTGCGCGTCTCGGCGATGCAGGCTTTGGCAGCGGCGATCAGTTCGGCACGCATTTCGGGCTTCACGGTCAAAGTGGCGACGACATAGATCACGAATATTCCTCCCGGCGGTTTGTGTCTGCAAGGCCGGACATGCGCCGGCGCGCGGGACATTAGGCGGATGCGTCGGGGATGCAAAGGGGATGGCACGACGCTTGAGGCGCCAGTGAGCGCGCACCTCGCCACCCACACCACCGTCATCGCCCGGCTTGACCGGGCGACCCAGTATTCCAGGGCGTCCGTCGCGGAATCCAGCGCCAAAGGCGAGCGCTCTGGGATACTGGGTCCCCCGCTTTCGCGGGGGATGACGATTGTTGGTGTGGCGGATGCTGTGCTTCGCTTACCCCTCAGAACATGAAGTATCTCTGCGCCAGCGGCAGCACGTCGGCCGGCGCGCAGGTCAGGAGTTCGCCGTCGGCGCGGACTTCGTAGGTCTCGGGATCGACTTCGAGCTTCGGCGTGGCGTCGTTGTGAATCATGCTCTTCTTGGAGATGCCGCCGCGGACGTTGCTGATCGGGACCAGTTTCTTGGCGATGCCGAGGTCACGGGCGAGATTGCCGGCGGCGGCGGCCTGCGAGGTGAACACCACCGACGACGCTGTCAGCGCCTTGCCGAAGGCACCGAACATCGGCTGATAGTGCACTGGCTGCGGCGTCGGGATCGAGGCGTTGGGATCGCCCATCGGCGCCGCGACGATGCTGCCGCCCTTGATGATGCAGTCCGGCTTGACGCCGAAGAACGCCGGCGACCACAGCACGAGGTCGGCCATCTTGCCGGTCTCGACCGAGCCGATCAGCTTCGACACGCCATGCGCGATCGCCGGATTGATGGTGTACTTGGCAATGTAGCGCTTGACCCGGAAGTTATCATTCCGCGAGGAGTCCTTCGGCAGCGCGCCGCGCTGCTTCTTCATCTTGTCGGCGGTCTGCCAGGTGCGGATGATCACTTCGCCGAGCCGGCCCATCGCCTGACTATCGGACGACATCATCGACAGCGCGCCGAGGTCGTGCAGGATGTCCTCGGCCGCGATCGTCTCCTTGCGGATGCGGCTCTCGGCGAACGCCAGATCCTCGGCGATCGACGGATCGAGATGGTGGCACACCATCAGCATGTCGAGATGCTCGTCGATGGTGTTCCTGGTGAACGGCCGCGTCGGGTTGGTCGACGACGGCAGCACATTGTCGAGGCTCGCGACCTTGATGATGTCCGGCGCGTGGCCGCCGCCGGCGCCTTCGGTGTGGAAGGCGTGAATGGTGCGGCCCTTGAACGCCTTCACGGTGTCTTCAACGAAGCCCGACTCGTTGAGCGTGTCGGTGTGGATCATCACCTGGATGTCGTACTCGTCGGCGACAGTGAGGCAATTGTCGATCGCCGCCGGTGTCGTACCCCAGTCCTCGTGCAGCTTGAGCGCACAGGCCCCGCCTTCGATCATCTCCTTCAGCGGGCCGGGCAACGCGGCGTTGCCCTTGCCGGAGATGCCGAGATTGACCGGAAACGCATCGAACGACTGAATCATCCGGCCGATGTGCCACGGGCCCGGCGTGCAGGTCGTCGCGAAGGTGCCGTGCGACGGGCCGGTGCCGCCGCCCAGCATCGTGGTGACGCCGCTCATCAGCGCATGTTCGATCTGCTGCGGGCAGATGAAATGGATGTGGCTGTCGAACCCGCCGGCGGTGAGGATCTTGCCTTCGCCGGCGATCACGTCGGTGCCGGGACCGATGATGATATCGACATTGGGTTGGATGTCCGGATTGCCGGCCTTGCCGATCGCTGTGATCACGCCGGCCGTGATGGCGACATCGGCTTTGACGATGCCCCAATGGTCGACGATCAGCGCGTTGGTGATCACCGTGTCGGCGGCGCCCTCTGCGTTGGTCACCTGCGACTGGCCCATCCCATCGCGGATCACCTTGCCGCCGCCGAATTTCACCTCCTCGCCATAGGTGGTGAGATCCTTCTCGACCTCGATGATCAGATCGGTGTCGGCGAGCCGGACGCGGTCGCCGGTGGTCGGGCCGAACATGTCGGCATAGACGGAACGTGCAATCTTGGTGCTCACAACACGGCCCTCCCGCGCGCGGCGGTTTCGTCGAATAAACGTTCGAGGTGATCGTTGACGCCGCGGCAGCCGGCCGCGACCTTTTCGGCCCAATCGAGATAGTCGAGCAGCCGGTCGCGTTCCCAATCGTCCGGCGGCGACAGGATCAGCGAGCGAAGATTGCTGATCTTGTCGGCGAGCTTGATCATCTTGGCGCGCGGCGCCAGATGCGGCGCGTGCTCGATCTGCAGCCGCTTGCGCTCGGCCTTCGGCAGCGTCTTGTCGTCGGTGCAGGCGACGACCAGCTCGGCGACGTCTTCGCTGAACAGCTCGGCGAGATCGTCGCGCGTGACGCCGGTGTCCTCGATGGTGTCGTGCAGCCAGCCGGCGGCCACCAGCGGCGCATCGGCGCCCTCCGTCGCGACCGTCAGCAGCAGCGCAACCTCGGCGAGGTGATTGACGTAAGGCTCCTTGTCGGCGCCCTTGCGCCGCGTCCCGGCATGTTTTCGCGCGGCGAAGTCGGCAGCGCGAGACACCAGCACGAGATCCGTCATTACAGCTTGCCCATCACGTCGCCGCGGAAGCCGTAGATCGTGCGACTGCCGGCGAGCGCGACCAGCTGGACGTCGCGGCTCTGGCCGGGCTCGAAGCGCACGGCGGTGCCGGCCGCGATGTCGAGCCGCATGCCGCGGGCCCTGTCACGGTCGAATTGCAGCGCCGGGTTGGTTTCGAAGAAATGATAGTGCGAGCCGACCTGGATCGGCCGGTCGCCGGTGTTGGCCACCGTCAGCGTCACCGTGGCGCGCCCGGCGTTGAGCTCGATCTCGCCGTCTTCGATGAACAGTTCACCGGGGATCATCGACTTTCTCCTACAAGCTCATGGTTCGAGACGCCCGACTACGCTCTTCGAGCGCCGCCGGGCTCCTCACCATGAGGGCTTCGACTCGCACGGCCCTCATCCTGAGGAGCGCCCGCAGGGCGCGTCTCGAAGGATGGGTGACAGGGAAACACACCGCCACTACCGGATCGGCTGGTGCACGGTGACGAGCTTGGTGCCGTCGGGGAATGTGGCTTCGACCTGGATGTCGTGAATCATTTCGGCAATGCCGTCCATGCACTGGTCGCGGGTGATCACCTGGGCGCCGGCGTGCATCAGTTCGGCGACGCTGCGGCCGTCGCGCGCGCCCTCGACGATGAAATCGGTGATCAGCGCCACAGCCTCGGGATGGTTGAGCTTGACGCCGCGCTCGAGCCGGCGGCGGGCGACCATCGCTGCCATCGAGACCAGCAGCTTGTCCTTTTCGCGGGGGGAGAGGTTCATGAAGGCACTCGATCGAATGAGCCTGAAATTCGGACGTGACGCGGGATCAACTCAGCCACAGCCGCGGCAGCGCGCGGCCGGCGGCGCGGCCGAGAACGGTCATCATGTCGGCGCGCAGCTTCGCGGCATTTTGGGCGCAGAACCGGGCCATTGCAAACCCATTCCACGCCGAAATCCCAACCTCGACGCCGAACATATCGGCCGCCTCGCGCAGCCGCTCGACCAGGGCCGCATCGCCCGGCACAATCAATGCGGTGCCGATCGCGACGCCGGCTTTGGCCACTGCAGCGCGTGCCAAGAGGGCACCGATCTCGCCATCGAGCCGCACGGTTTCGGCGAACAGCAATTTGCCACTGCGCCGCATCCGCCAGCGGTCGACGAAGCGGCCGTGCTGCATGGTCTCGCCCATCGCCGAGCGGCCGAAGATCACCATCTCGGACAGCAGCAGCGAAGCATCGCCCGCAAGCTCGATATCGATCCGGCGCTCGGCGCGGGCCTGATCGAACAAGATGGTCTCCTGCGGCAGCCACGCCAGATGGCCGCCGCTTGCGACCTTGAGGGTGATATCGAGCTGCGCAGCTGGACCGTGCGAGCGATACACCTTCTCGGCCGCCGCCGTGGTCAGTGTCAATCGCGCATCAGCCTGAACGTCGAGGCTGACGCTGAAGCGATCCCCACCGGCGACGCCGCCGGCGGTATTCACCAGCACAGCCGACAGCCCCTGCTGCTCCGGCGATGGAAAGCGCACCCGGAGCGATCCGGCTTCGTGCACCGGTCCGCGCCGGGTGACGCCGCCATCCGCCCGCACCTCGACGGCAATTTCCCCGACCGCGCGATTGGCGGCGAAGGTCTGCGAGGTGATGAGGCTGGTATCGGTCTCGATCATGCCGAGTATCCGCGGCGCCACGAAGGCAGCGCGCTCCCTCGTCCCGAGCACGGCGAGCTCCCTCGCCCCGCTGTTGCGGGGAGAGGGCTGGGGTGAGGGGCGACGCGGGTCGCAGGCTCTCGGCTCTGCGGAAGCGCCCCCTCACCCGATCGGCATCGCTGAGCGACGCCGATCGACCTCTCCCCGCGCGCGGGGAGAGGTGAAGAGAGGCGCGCGTGGTGATGCCGAAGCTGATGAGTCAAAAGCCGTCCTACAGCGCCATCTGCCGGCTGATCTCGGCGGGGTCGAGGCTGGCGCGGTCGCAGGTGTACTTCACTGCGCCGCGATCCATCACCGCGAAGCTGTCGCCGAGCTCGCAGGCGAAATCGAGATATTGTTCGACCAGCACAATGGCGATGTTGCCGAGATTGCGCAAATACGAAATCGCCCGGCCGATGTCCTTGATGATCGACGGTTGAATGCCTTCGGTCGGCTCGTCGAGCAGCAGCACCTTGGGCCGCATCACCAGCGCGCGGCCGATCGCGAGCTGCTGCTGCTGGCCGCCGGACAGGTCGCCGCCGCGCCGCTTCAGCATCGAGTTGAGCACCGGAAACAGCGAGAACACATCGTCGGGGATCGACTTGTCGGCGCGCTTCAGCGGCGCGTAGCCGGTCTTGAGATTCTCTTCGACCGTAAGCAGCGGAAAGATCTCGCGGCCCTGCGGCACCAGCGAGATGCCGCGCCGCGCCCGCTCATACGGCTTCAGATGCGAGATGTCGGTGCCGTCGAAGGTGATTGCACCGGACGAGATCGGCTGCTGTCCCACCAGCGCACGCAGCAGACTGGTCTTGCCGACGCCGTTGCGGCCAAGCACACACGTGACCTTGCCGGGCTCCGCCGCGATCGACACGCCCCGGAGCGCCTGCGCGGCGCCGTAGTACAGATTGATATTGTCGACGGTGAGCATGGGCTCGTCCTCAATATGTAACTTCAGCAAGAGCCGGCGTACTCGGCACGGCCGTCGTCCCGTCCACGGACGTCATCCCCCGCGGATGCGGGGGATCCAGTACGCCGCAGCGCTGCGGTGAACACGCGGCGCCCTGGGATACTGGGTCGCTCGCCTGCGCGGGCGATGACGGTGCAGCGTGGGGAGACGGCGCGAGAAACAACCCAGCAAGAATCATCCTCACCGCCCCAGATACACTTCGACGACTCGTTCGTTGGCCGAGACGTCGTCGATCGAGCCTTCGGCCAGCACGGTGCCTTCGTGCAGGCAGGTGACTTTGACGCCGAGTTCGCGCACGAAGGTCATGTCGTGCTCGACCACCATCACGGTCTTGTCGTGGCTGTTGATCTCGCGCAGCAACTCCGCGGTCTGCTGGGTTTCGACGTCGGTCATGCCGGCGACCGGTTCGTCGACCAGCAACACCTTGGGGTCCTGTGCCAGCAGCATGCCGATTTCCAGCCACTGCTTCTGGCCGTGCGACAGCGAGCCGGCGAGCCGGTCGCGGGCGTCGCGCAGGCGGATGATGTCGAGCACGCGCTCGATCCGCTCGCTCTCGTCCCTGCTCCGCCGCCAGAACAGCGTGCCGCGGACGCTGTGATCGACGTTGAGGGCCAGAAGCAGATTGTCCTCGATGGTCTGGCTTTCGAACACCGTCGGCTTCTGGAATTTGCGGCCGATGCCGAGCTTGGCGATCTCGGTCTCGTCGAGTTTGGTGAGGTCGACGGTGCCATCGAACACCACCTCGCCTTTGTCAGGTTTGGTCTTGCCGGTGATGATATCCATCATCGTGGTCTTGCCGGCGCCGTTTGGGCCGATGATCGCCCGCATCTCGCCGGGTTCCAGCGTCAGCGACAGGTTGTTGATGGCGTGGAAGCCATCGAACGAGACGTGGACGCCGTCGAGATACAGCATCGCCGAGGTCGAGCGGGTTTCAAGCATGCTCATGACGTCACTCCGCCGGCTTCGGTTGGATCACGCCGTCTTCCCGCGCCGCGCTGTCCGCGGCGTCGGTCGGCGGCAGCTTGCGCGAGGCCAGCCACGCATTGACGGTGCCGACGATGCCCTTCGGCAGCAGCAGCGTCACCGCCACGAACAGGGCGCCGAGCATGAACAGCCAATACGGTGCCAGCGGCCCGGAGGTGAACACCGTCTTGGCGTAGTTGACGACGATCGCACCCAGCGCGGCGCCGACCAGCGTGCCGCGACCGCCGACCGCGACCCAGATCACCGCCTCGATCGAATTGCCGGGGGCGAATTCGCTCGGGTTGATGATGCCGACCTGCGGGACGTACAGCGCGCCCGCGACGCCGGCCATGCAGGCCGACAGCGTGAACACGAACAGCTTGTAGGACTCGACGCGATAGCCGAGGAACCGGGTGCGGCTTTCGGCATCGCGGATCGCAATCAGCACCTTGCCGAGCTTGGAGGTGACGACCGCCCGGCAGATGAAGAAGCCGATCGCCAGCGCCAGACAGCTCAGCATGAACAGCGCCGCGCGGGTGCCGTCGGCCTGGACGTTGAAGCCGAGGATGTCCTTGAAATCGGTCAGGCCGTTATTGCCGCCGAAACCGAAATCGTTGCGGAAGAACGCCAGCAGCAACGCATAGGTCATCGCTTGCGTGATGATCGACAGATACACGCCGGTGACGCGAGAGCGGAATGCCAGCCAGCCGAAGCCAAACGCGAGCAGGCCCGGCACCAGCAGCACCATCACGGCCGCAAACCAGAACATGTCGAAGCCGTACCAGTACCAGGGCAGCTCCTTCCAGTTCAGGAACACCATGAAGTCCGGCAGGGTCGGATTGGCATAGACGCCGCGGGTGCCGATCTGGCGCATCAGATAC
>NZ_QTKI01000008.1:0-30700 GCF_010820945.1 Rhodopseudomonas sp. BR0C11 | reverse complement strand
TCATCGCACTCAGCATCCGCCTGCCGCTGCAGCAGATCCTGTCGGCGATGCACGCCATCACCTCGGGCAATTACGACCGCCGGGTTGCCGGCACCGAGGCCAAGGACGAGATCGGCGCGATGGCGCGCGCGGTCGAGGTGTTCCGCGAGAACGCGATCGACAAGCGCAAGGCGCAGGACGATCTTCGCGAGTCGAAAGAAAAAGCCGAGAGCGCGCTGCTCGAATTGAAAACCGCGCAGCAGAATTTGATCGACGCCGAACGGCTGGCGGCGCTCGGCAGCCTGGTGGCCGGCGTCGCCCACGAGGTCAACAATCCGATCGGCATCAGCCTGACGGTGGCGTCGAGCTTCACCCGACGGGCGACCACCTTCGAGGCCGAGCTGAAAGGCGATACGCCGCTGCGGCGCTCGCAGCTCGACGAATTCGTCCGCAGCACGCGCGACGCCGCCCAGCAGCTCGTCGGCAATCTGCAGCGCGCCGCCGAGCTGATCCAGTCCTTCAAGCAGGTGGCGGTCGACCGCTCGCACGCCGAGCGCCGGCAATTCAACCTGCACGAGGCGACCGATCAGATCGTCGCCAGCCTGAAGCCGGTGCTGAAGCGAGCACCGATCCGGCTCGACATCGACGTGCCGGAAAGCCTGGTGATCGACGGCTACCCGGGCGCCTACGGGCAGATCCTGACCAACCTGTTCCTAAACGCCGCCAACCACGCCTTCACCGACGGACGGTCCGGCACGATCACCATCACGGCGCGGCCGCGCGGCAATGATGACATCGAGATCATCTTCGCCGATGACGGCGCCGGCATGACACCGGACGTGCAGCGCCAGGCCTTCGACCCGTTCTTCACCACCCGCCGCAACGAGGGCGGCACCGGGCTCGGCCTGCACATCGTTTACAATCTGGTGACCCAGCAGCTCGGCGGCCGGATGATGCTGGAATCAAGACTAGGACAAGGCACGACTTTTCGCATTATCATGCCGAAAACCGCCACTGGCGGAGCGGCATCCGCTGCCCCGCCCATCGACGGAAACCTGCAATGGCCGACCAGGACGATATCCTCGAGCTGATCGAAGACGCCGATTCGACGCCGGAGGTATCGGGCGCACGGAAATGGAAGATCGCGGTGATCGACGACGACACCGCGGTTCACGACGGCACCCGCTTTGCGCTGAGCGACTACAGCCTCAACAACCAGGGGCTGGAGATCCTGTCGGCCTACTCGGGCGCCGAAGGCCGCGAGCTGATGCGCGCCAACCCTGACATCGCGGCGGTGCTGCTCGACGTCATCATGGAGACCGACGCGGCCGGCCTCGACCTGGTGGAGTTCATCCGCAACGACCTGAAGAACGAGACCGTCCGCATCATCCTGCGCACCGGGCAACCCGGTCAGGCGCCGGAGCGCCGCGTCATCGTCGACTACGACATCAACGACTACAAGGCCAAGACCGAGCTCACCGCCGACAAGCTGTTCACTTCGCTGACCGCGGCGCTGCGCAGCTATCAGCAGCTCGAGCGGATGGTGCAGACCCGGCGTGGCCTGGAAATCATCATCGACGCCGCCTCGACGCTGTACGACTTCAAGTCGATGCAGCGGCTCGCCGAGGGGGTGCTGACCCAGCTCGCCTCGCTGCTCAATGTCGATTGCGCCGGTATTTTGGTGCTGCGCGACGCCGGCGACGAGCTGGCGGTGCTGGCAGGCTCGGGCTGCTACAGCCGCTTCATCGGCCCCACCGGCCACAGCAATTCGCTCGACCCCGACCTGCGCCAGATGGTCGAGGAGGCGTTCCGGCGCCGCAAGCACGAATTCGCCGACCATCGCACCGTGCTCTATATCCGCACCGGAAGCGGCCGCGAAGTGGTGGTGCTTCTGCAGGCCGAGCGCGAACTGTCGGACACCGACCGTTCGCTGGTCGAGATCTTCGGCAGCCGGCTGTCGATCGCGTTCGACAACGTTATCCTGTATCGGCAGTTGCACGAGGCCAACACCCAGCTCGAAGAGCGGGTGGCCCAGCGCACCCGGGCGCTGACCCAGGCCAACCGCCGGCTGTCGACGCAGTGGCTGCGGCTGCAGCGCGCCAATGCGTTCAAGAACGAGATCCTCGGCACCGTCGCGCACGACCTGAAGAATCCGCTCGGCGTCATCCTCGGCCGCACCGAAATGCTGACCGAGCTGATCGGCGCCGAATCCTCCAAGGACCACGTTATCGCCCAGGTCGATCATATCCGCGACGCCACACGGCGGCTGACGCTGATGGTCGATCATTTGATCTCCGACGCAATGGCGGACGCGTTCGACATCTCGATCCGGCGCGAGGCCGTCGACATCGCCGCATTGGTCGGCGAGGTCGCCGAGGCCAACCGGCCGATGGCGCAGAACAAGCAGCAGGTGATCTCAGTGTCGACGCCGGAGGCCTGCGCGACGATGTGCGATTCCGACCGGATGCGCGAGGCGATCGACAATCTGGTCAGCAACGCCATCAAATACAGCCCAATCGGCGGCAACATCGCCCTGCAGGTCGACGGTGATGGCGACAGCACCATGATCCGCGTCACCGATGAGGGCGCAGGATTGTCGCCGGAAGACCTCAGCCGGCTGTTCGGGCGCTTCCAACGGCTGTCCGCCAAGCCGACCGCGGGCGAAAGCTCCACCGGCCTCGGGCTGTCGATCGTCAAGAAGATCGTCGACATGCATGGCGGCGAGATCATCGCCGAGAGCCCCGGCCCCGGTCAGGGCGCCACCTTCACCATCATTCTGCCCGCAGCATCGGTGTCATGAGCCAGAACCCGCACATCATCGTCGTCGACGACGAAGCCCCGGCCCGCGAGATGGTCGGCGACTATCTCAAGATGCACGGCTTCGCCGTCACGCTGTGCGATGGCGGCAAGAGCCTGCGTGCCGAGATCGCCACCAAGCTGCCGGACCTGGTGGTGCTGGACCTCAACATGCCGGAAGAGGACGGGCTGTCGATCATCCGCGACCTCAAGGCCAAGTCCAACGTTCCGGTGATCATGCTGACCGCGACCGCAAGCCCGATCGACCGGGTGGTCGGCCTCGAGCTTGGCGCCGACGATTACATCGCCAAGCCCTGCGAGCTGCGCGAATTGATGGCGCGCATCCGGTCGGTGCTGCGCCGCGCGGCGCCGCCGAAGCCCGCCGCCGCAGAGCCAGCGAGTGCCGCCAAGGCCGACAGCGCCCAGCTGGTGCGGTTCGGCACCAAATGGCTCGATCTCGAAGCCCAGGCGTTGCGCGACGACGACGGCAACGAGCATCCGCTGACGGCATCGGAATTCGGGCTGCTGAAGGTGTTCGCCGCCAATCCCAAACGGGTGCTATCGCGCGAGCGGCTGCTGGAGCTGGCGAATGCGCGCGACGCCGAAGCTTTCGACCGCGCGGTCGATCTCCGCATCATGCGGATCCGCCGCAAGATCGAGCCGGACCCGACAAAGCCGGCCGTAATCAGGACAATTCGCGGCGGCGGCTATTTGTTCTCGCCCGCCAGCGACCGCGCCTGAGCCGGCTCACCGCCGGTATCGCTGGCTGCCGCCCCTGATCTCCCTCGCTTTTTCGGCCGAATGTTTCGTCGCGGCTCCGGCGACGAAACACTTCCATTTCGCCACGAAACCATTTTCCCCTCCGGCGCAGACCTCCTGAAACGGTAGCTGGCTAGTAGTTCTCCCAACACGCCGCGGGGGAGCGCGGCACGAAGGGAGCTCGTCATGCAGAACGTCATTGCGCTCAACGACGCCGGCCGCCTGGGCATCCTGGCCGCCAGAGCCACGAGCGATGAAATGCTGCTCGCCAGCATTGCGGGCGGTGACCGGACTGCGATGCATACTCTGTACGCCCGGCACAATGTGCGGGTGTATCGCTTCATCCTGCGGATGGTGCGCGATGCCGCGACCGCCGAAGACCTGGTCAGCCAAGTCTTCCTCGACGTGTGGCGGACCGCCCGGCAGTTCGAAGGCCGCGCTCAGGTGTCGACCTGGCTGCTGTCGATCGCCCGGTTCAAGTCGCTGACCGCGCTGCGCCAGCGCCAGCACGAAGACATCGACCAGGACGACGTGCTGGAGATCGCCGACGGCTCGGACTCGCCGGAGACCGCGCTCGACCGCAGCCGCACCAGCGACATCCTGCGCGCCTGCATTGCCAAACTGTCGCCGGCGCATCGCGAGATCATCAATCTCGTCTACTACCATGAGAAGTCGGTCGAGGAAGTCGGACGCATCGTCGGCATTCCGCAGAGCACGGTGAAGACCCGGATGTTCTACGCCCGCAAGCAGCTTGCCGAATTGCTGAAGCGCCACGGCGTCGAAAGCCTCGCGGCCTGACGTCGCACGCGAGGCTGTCCGCGCCGCTTGGTCGCACGCCGGCAGTTTGGAGAGGTTCTGGTTCGCCGCCCTCGTGCCACGATGTGGTGGTCACTATAGTCAACACAGCGATGCCGGATCGTCGAACGAAACAATTGAAACGATCGACGACATCGAACGGAAAGATCAGCCTGCTAGGGTGACCTTCATCGACGCAGCGGCCACCAAACGCAGGTCGCGCGACAGCGAATTTTCAAAGCCTCCGACACCCCATCGTAGGCCTCCAAGGGACCCGGACGAGATGCCCCCTCGTCCGGGTTTTGCCTTGTTGAAGGTACGCCGATGCGTTGTGTTGACGCAGCACGATCGATGCCACGCAAATCAGGAACAAACCGGACGATTTTCGATTGAGTGCAGCGCCGTCGCGGAATTGTTAACCGCTGCCGTCTAGGCATCGATACACTGCGGCGATACATAGTCGCTCGATGATGTGCGCATCATCTTACGCTCACGTCTACGGATCGGTGGGATGTTCGAAAGTCTTGATCCGGTGGTGCTGGCGCGCCTCCAGTTCGCCTTCACGGTGTCGTTTCACATCATCTTCCCCGCCTTTTCGATCGGCCTTGCGAGTTATCTCGCGGTGCTCGAAGCGCTGTGGCTGTGGACCAAGCGTGAAGTCTTCATCAACCTGTTCAATTACTGGATGAAGATCTTCGCCATCGCGTTCGGCATGGGCGTGGTGTCGGGCATCGTGATGTCCTACCAGTTCGGCACCAACTGGGCGGTGTTCTCCGACAAGACCGGCCCGGTGCTCGGCCCGCTGATGGCCTATGAGGTGCTCACCGCCTTCTTCCTCGAGGCGGGATTCCTCGGCGTGATGCTGTTCGGCCTCAAGCTGGTGGGGCCGCGGCTGCACTTCCTCGCCACGCTGATGGTCGCGATCGGTACGCTGACCTCCGCGTTCTGGATTCTGTCGGCCAACTCCTGGATGCAAACCCCGACCGGCTACGGCGTCAACGAGGCCGGGCAATTCGTGGCGGTCGACTGGTTCAAGCTGATCTTCAATCCGTCATTCCCGTATCGTCTCGCCCACATGGTGCTGGCCGCCTATCTGACCACCGCGCTCGTGGTCGGCTCGGTCGGCGCCTATCATCTGCTGAGCAACACCCGGCAGCCCGGCGCGCGGATGATGTTCTCGATGGCGATGTGGATGATCGCCGTGGTGGCGCCGATCCAGATCTTCGCCGGCGACGCGCATGGCCTCAATACGCTGGAGCACCAACCCGCCAAGGTGATGGCGATGGAAGGCCACTACCAGAGCCATCCTGACGGCGCGCCGCTGATCCTGTTCGGCCTGCCTGATCAGGACGCCGCGGTGGTGCGCTACGCGCTGCAGATTCCGAAGCTGTCATCGTTGATCCTGAAGCACTCGCTCGACGCACCGCTCGCCGGCCTCGACACCGTGCCGCGTGAAAACTGGCCGCCGGTGCCGATCACCTTCTGGTCGTTCCGCGTGATGGTCGCGCTCGGCTTCCTGATGCTCGGCCTCGGCGTGTTCAGCCTGTGGCTGCGCTGGCGCGGCCGGCTGTTCGAATCCCGCCCGTTGCACCGCTTCGCGCTGGCGATGGGCCCGGCCGGCTTCATCGCCGTGCTGGCCGGCTGGGTGACCACCGAGACCGGGCGGCAGCCGTTCACCGTGTTCGGCCTGCTGCGTACCGTCGACTCGGTATCGCCGCTGGCCGCCCCGGCGGTGGCAACGTCGCTGATCGCCTTCATCGTGGTGTATTTCGCCATCTTCATCGCAGGCGTGGTCTACATCCTGCGACTGATGGCGCATCCGCCGCACCACGGCGAAGAAGGCCCGCGCGGCGATACGCCCGAACGCGCCGCCGGCATCACGCCGGCGCCGGCGATCGCCACCCGCAGATTCAGTTGAGCAGGATTCGGCTGTGACTATGGCTTACGACGTCGCGACGATCTGGGCTTTCATCATCGCCTTTGCGGTGTTCGTCTATGTGGTGATGGACGGCTTCGACCTCGGGCTCGGCATTCTGTTCCCGCTGTTTCGCACCAAGCGCGACCGCGACGTCATCATGAACAGCGTCGCGCCGGTGTGGGACGGCAACGAGACCTGGTTGGTGCTCGGCGGTGGCGGCCTGTTCGCGGCGTTTCCGCTGGCCTATGCGGTGCTGATGCCGGCGCTGTACACGCCGATCATCGCGATGCTGCTGGGCTTGGCGTTTCGCGGCGTCGCGTTCGAATTCCGCTGGCGCACCCAGCGCGAGCGCAACCGCTGGGACATCGCATTCTTCCTCGGCTCGCTGGTGGCCACATTGGCGCAAGGCATTGCGCTCGGCGCGCTGCTGCAGGGCGTTCACGTCGAAGGCCGCGGCTATGCGGGCGGCTGGTGGGACTGGCTGACGCCGTTCAGCCTGCTCACTGGCGTCGCGCTGGTGATCGGCTATTCGTTGCTCGGCGCCACCTGGCTGGTGATGAAGACCACCGGCGACCTGCGCGAGAAGGCGTATCGGCTGAGCCGCTGGCTGCTGTTCGCGCTGCTCGCCGCAATCGTCGCCGTCAGCGCCGCGACGCCGTTCCTCAGCTACGACTATTCGCAGCGCTGGTTCGCCTGGCCGAACGTGCTGGCCACCGCGCAGGTGCCGCTCGCCGTCGCCATCGTCACCGCGCTGCTGCTGCGCGCGCTGGCGCAGCGCCGCGACTATCAGCCGTTCCTGCTGACGCTGTGCCTGTTCGCGCTGTCCTATGCGGGCCTCGGCATCAGCTTGTGGCCCTATGTGGTGCCGCGAAGCATCACCATCTGGCAAGCCGCCGCGCCAGAGAACAGCCAGCTGTTCATGCTGGTCGGCGTCGCCATCCTGGTGCCGATCATCCTGACCTACACCGCGTGGGCGTATTGGGTGTTTCGCGGCAAGGTCGATCCGGAGAACGGCTATCATTGAGCGCGCCGATTGAACCGAAAACGCCGCTGCCACGACGACTGCTGTGGTTCGTGGCGCTGTGGCTCGCCGGTGTCGGCGCGGTGACGCTGGTCTCGCTGCTGCTGCGGTTGTGGATCGGTAAGGGCTGACGTGATACATAGCCCCGCCAGTGGTTTGCGATGGGGGTATCATGAGATTTCCGCGCTTGTTGAGCTGGGTGGTGACCGCGGCAGCCCTGGTCACGCTCGCTTCGGTGCCGAGCTACGCGCAGCAGCAGGATCCCGGTGACGAGCCCGGTCTGATCGCCGATGACGGCTATGTGCTGCCGCCGGAATGGCAGAAGCAGATGGTGTATTTCCGCACCACCGAAGCGCCCGGCACCATCATCGTCCAGACCTCCGAACGCTATCTATATCTGGTTCAGGGCAACAACCGCGCGCTGCGCTACGGCATCGGCGTCGGCCGCGAAGGCTTCACCTGGCAGGGCCTGTTGAAGATCTCGCGCAAGGCCGAATGGCCGGACTGGGTGCCGCCGCCGGAGATGATCCAGCGCCAGCCTTATCTGCCGCGCTTCATGGCCGGCGGCCCCGGCAATCCGCTCGGCGCACGGGCGATGTATCTCGGCTCGACGGTGTATCGCATCCACGGCACCAACCGCCCCGACACTATCGGCACCGCGATTTCGTCCGGCTGCTTCCGGCTGGTCAATGCCGACGTGATGGACCTGTACGACCGCGTACCGGTCGGCACCAAGGTGGTGGTCCGGCAAAAGCCCGAGCTGTAACGGCGCGGCGGCCTTCCCTTCTCATTGCGAAAGACTCAGCATGTTCAAACGGACGTTTCAGACCGGGCTCGCGATCGGGCTCGTGGTCGCGGCGGGCATCGCGGCGGCGGCGATCACCTATGAGCGCTACGACACCAAGACGCTGAAGCGCACCATCCGCCGCGACGCCGTGCTGTGCGGCGTCAACAAGGGCCTGCCCGGATTCTCGACGCCGGACGACAAGGGCAACTGGACCGGGTTCGACGTCGACTTCTGCCGCGCGGTGGCGGCGGCGATCTTCGACGACCCGAACAAGGTCCAGTTCGTGGCGCTTGACGCCAACGAACGTTTCAAGGAGCTGCAGAGCCGCAAGGTCGACATCCTGTCGCGCAACTCGACCTGGAGCATGTCGCGCGAAACCAACTACGACCTGTATTTCCCGGCGGTCGCCTATTATGACGGCCAGGGCTTCATGGTGCCGGCCTCGCGCAAGATCGACAGCGCGGTCGAGCTCGACGGCAGCAAGGTCTGCGTCCAGAACGGCACCACCACCCAGCTCAACCTCGCCGATTACTTCCGTGCCAACAACATGAAGTTTCAGGAGGTCAAGTCGGAGAAGTTCGACGACGTCGTGAAGGCCTACAAAGACGGCCAGTGCGACACCTTCACGGCCGACGTGTCGCAGCTCTATGCGCTACGCAAGACCTTCGAAAAATCCGGCGACCACGTCATCCTGCCCGACGTCATCTCCAAGGAACCGCTCGCACCGGTGGTGCGCCAGCGCGATGACGACTGGATGATGATCGTGAAGTGGACGCTGTACGCCATGATCAACGCCGAAGAGCTCGGCGTCACCTCGCAGAACATCGGCGAAGCGCTCAAGTCGAAAAAGCCGGACGTGATGCGCCTCGTCGGCACCGAAGGCGCGTTCGGCGAGGATCTCGGCCTATCGAAGGACTGGGCCGCCCGCGTCATCCGCCACGTCGGCAATTACGGCGAAGTCTACGACCGCAACGTCGGCAAGCTCGGCATTCCGCGCGGCATGAACCAGCTCTGGAGCAACGGCGGGATTCAGTACGCGCCGCCGATCAGGTAGGAACGGCGTCAGTCCGTCTCGTCGGCGCTGCTACACTCTCGACCGTCATCGCCCGCGCAGGCGGGCGACCCAGTATTGCAGAGCGCCGGCGATCAGCAACGAAGTCTCTGGAATACTGGATCCCCGCATACGCGGGGATGACGACTGTGGGCGGGGTTGAAGGGCTTTGGTGTTGAACGCCAACCGCTGATAGCACCCTCTCGTTCGTCATTCCGGGGCGCGCGCAGCGCGAGCCCGGAATCTCGCGGTTCAGGGCGAGATCCCAAAACACTCTCGGGATTCCGGGTTCGCGAGCTAGCGCTCGCGCCCCGGAATGACCACGAAAGCGTCCTGACGAAGGGGAGCTTCAGTACTTCTTCCACTCCGCCAGCGCTTCGGCATGGTAGGCGCTGTCGCCGAGCAGTTCCTGCAGCACCCGGGCGCGCTTCATGAACAGGCCGACGTCGAACTGGTCGGTCATGCCCATGCCGCCGTGCATCTGCACGCCTTCCTGCACCGCGAGCGTCGCCACCGTGCCGGCCTTGGCCTTGGCAACCGCGACCGCCACGCGCGCCTGCACGGCGTCAGCGTCGACCGCCTGCAACGCCTTGAGCACCGCGGCGCGGAGGATTTCGATCTCGGTGTAGAGATGCGCGGCGCGGTGCTGCAGCGCCTGGAATTCGCCGATCAGCTTGCCGAACTGCTTGCGCTCTTTCAGATAGTTCACCGTCCGCCCGAACGCCTCGTCCGCGACGCCGAGCATCTCAGCGGCAACCGCCGCGCGGCCGACATTCAGCACCGCCTCGAGCAGCGCGCCGCCGCGATCGACCTCGCCGAGTACCTGATCGGCATTCACCTCGACGTCGTCGAAGCTGATCCGCGCCGCATTATGCGCGTCGACCATCACGGTGCGCTCGAGCGCAACGCCCTTGGCCTTCGGGTCGACCAGGAACAGCGTCAGCCCATCCGCGTCACCAGCTTGCCCCGCGCTGCGCGCCGCGACGATCAGAAGGTCGGCAACGTGGCCGTCGACCACCAACGCCTTGTCGCCCTTCAGCTTGAAACCATTGCCGGCGCGCGTCGCCGCCAGCGCGATTTTCGCCGGCCTATGCTTGGCGCCTTCATCGACCGCGAGGGCGGCGATCAGCGAACCGTTGGCGATCTTCGGCAAGTAGGCCTTCTTCTGCGCCTCCGAGCCGCCGCGAGCCAGCGCGGACGCCGCCAGGATTGCGGTCGACAATAACGGCGACGGTGTCAGGTTGCGGCCGATCTCCTCCATCACCACGCCGGCCTCGACGCAGCCGAGCCCCGAGCCGCCGAACTCCTCCGGCACCAGAAGGCCGGCAAAGCCCATCTCGGCAAAGCTCTTCCACAAGTCGCGGGAGAAGCCGGTGGCGTCGCGCTCGTCGCGCAGCTTGCGCAAATGCGCCACCGGCGCCTTGTCGCCGATCAGCCCGCGCGCCGAGTCGCGCAGCATGGTTTGTTCTTCGGTGAGGACGAGAGCCATGGGTGAGGTTTCCGATCAGGTCAATGATGTTGCAACGATACGAGGACCTCATGGTGAGGAGGCGCGCGCAGCGCGCCGTCTCGAACCATGAGCGCCGTGGCCCCTCATCCTTCGAGACGCGGCCTGACGGCCGCTCCTCAGGATGAGGACACCGACTACGCCCCCGGCAGATCCAGGATGCGCTTGGCGACGATGCCAAGCATCACTTCGCTGGTGCCGCCTTCGATCGAGTTGGCCTTGGTGCGGAGCCAGGCGCGGGCGCGGGCGCCTTCTTGGCTGCGCTCGCTCTCCCACTCCAGCGCATCGATGCCGCCGGCCGACATCAGAATCTCGTGGCGGCGTTTGTTCAGCTCGGTGCCGTAGTACTTCATCGCCGACGAAAACGCCGGATGCAGTTGCCCGGCCTTGGCGAGATCGACCGCCCGCTCCGCCGCACAGGCCAGCGCCGCCTCGTCGACGTCGAACGTCGCGATCTGGCCGCGCAGGATCGAATCGTCGAGCCGACCTTGATCGTCGGTACCGAGCGAATCCGCCGCGACCTGGCCGAGCGGCCGGCCGCCGTCGCGGCCGCCCATCCCGGAGATCATCGCGCGCTCGTGCTGCAGCAGATACTTCGCCACATCCCAGCCGCGGTTGATGGTGCCGACGACGTGCGACTTCGGCACCCGCACGTTGTCGAAGAAGGTCTCGCAGAACGGCGACTTGCCGGAAATCAGCAGGATCGGCTTGGTCGTCACGCCGTTCGAGGTCATGTCGAACAGGATGAAGCTGATGCCGTCATGCTTCTTGGCGGTCGGATCGGTCCGCACCAAACAGAAGATCCAGTCCGCGTAGTTGGCGTAAGACGTCCAGATCTTCGAGCCGTTGATGATGAAATCGTCGCCGTCGCTCTCGGCGCGGGTCTGCAGCGACGCAAGGTCGGAGCCGGCGTTCGGCTCGGAATAGCCCTGGCACCAGCGGATCTCGCCGCGCGCGATCTTCGGCAGATGCTCGGCCTTCTGCTGCTCGTTGCCGTATTTCAGAAGCGCCGGCCCAAGCATCCAGATGCCGAACGAGGACAGCGGCGAGCGCGCGCCGATCGCCGCCATCTCTTCGCGCAGGATCTTGTGGCGCGCACCATCGAGCCCGCCGCCGCCGTATTGCGTCGGCCAGTCCGGCACCGTCCAGCCCTTGTCGCGCATCCGCTCGAACCAGACCTTCTGCGCCTCGGAGGCGAATTTGGCGTTGCGACCGCCCCAGAAATTGTCCTCATCGCCTTGCATCGGCGTGCGCATCTCGGCGGGGCAATTCGCCTCCAGCCAGGCGCGGGTCTCGGCGCGGAATGTATCGAGATCGGTCATGCGGTTTCCATCCACATTTGCGCCGGCGCGTTGCACGCCGGCGATGCATTTGTTGGCGGCGACCTTGGCGCGTCGCGCGGTGGAATTCAATATCCGTGTCGGGCGGCAGTCTTGCGGCGATGTGCTAGGGACGAACGCCCGACAGCCAAAGAGGACAAACGAGGATGCGCCTGAATCTGCTTTCGCCTGGCGAAATGAGCGCCGAGCAACGCGCGATCTATGACGAGTCGATCGCCAGCAAGCGCGGCAGTCCGCCGCCGCCGATGATGGCGTGGCTGGCGAGCCCGGAGATGGCCCGGCACGCCACGCGGCTCGGCGCCTTCCTGCGCTACGACACCTCGCTGACACCGGCGCTGTCGGAGCTGGCGATCCTGGTCACCGCGCGGCATTGGACAGCGCAATTCGAATGGTACGCGCACAAGAAGATGGCGCTCGATGGCGGCCTCGATCCCAAGATCATCGACGCGATCCGCGACCGCCGCACGCCGACCTTCGACGATCCGAAGGCGCAGGTGATCTACGACGTCGCCCGCGCGTTGCATGAAGCCAAGGGGCTGCCGCAGCCGCTGTATGATGAAGCGATGCGGCTGCTCGGCGAGCGCGGCCTGGTCGAAGTGATCGGGCTGTGCGGCTACTACACCATGGTGTCGATGACGCTCAACGCCTACCAGTTCCCGCTGCCCGACGGCGAGACGCCGGAACTGGCGTAAACCAGTCCTCTGGGACACGCCGAAGACGCGCGCTCCGGATGACCACAGAAACGGTTATCTTCGCCTCAGCCGCACCATGATCAGCGCTGCAGCGGCGAGCTGCAGCGCGATGCAGCCAGTGAACGGCAGCGCATAGCTGCCCGATGCGTCGCGCAGCAGGCCGATCACGCCGGGGCCGAACGCATAGGTGACCTGGTTGATCGCGGTGTTGAGCGCCACCAGGATGCCGAACGACGACGCCGGAAATTCGCGCTGGATGATCAGCGCCGGCAGGGTGATCAGATTGCCGACCGAGAAGCCGAACAGCGCGCAGGCGACCAACAAGAGCGTCGCATCGCGGGTGGAGATGAGCACACCCAGCGCCATTGCCTGACTGGCGAACGACAGCGCCGAGACCAGACGCTGATTGAGGCGGTCGATCACCACCGACAGCGACACTCGGCCAACCACCGCCATCGCGGTCAGCAGCGACATCGCCACCGCGGCACGCTCCCGTCCGATCAGCGGATCGAGATAGGCGATCAGGTGGACGATGAACCCGACCTGCGCGAACAGCACCAGCGAGAACGCAATTGTGGCGGTCAGAAAACCGAGGTCGCGTAGCGCGCCGCTGCGGATCGCGCCGGACGACAGCGCCCGCGGTGCAGTGGCCGCCGGCGCAGCATTGGAAAGATGCGGCGGCGGCGCGACCACGATCGCGACCAGCGGCATCAGCAGCACCACCGCAGCAATCGCCGCCGCCGTGGTTGCCCCGGTGAACCCGAGCGCGCCGATCAGCGCTACCAGCAGCGGCACGCCGGCGATGCCGCCGAAGCTGGCGCCGTTCAGCGCCAGGCTGATCGCCATGCCGCGGCGCTGGTCGAACCACAGGCCGAGCGTGTTGGTGATCGCGCCGAGACTGGTGCCGGCCCATCCGACCGCGAGGATCGCATCCACCGCATAGAGCTGCCACGGCGCGTCGATCCGGCCGAGCAGCACCGTGCCGAGCGCCATCGCCGCAATGCCGCCGAGCAAGCAGGCGCGCGCGCCGATGGCGCGGATCACATCGCCGACGAACGCCACCAGCAGCGCACCGGCGAGATAGAAGAACGTGGTGGCAGTCGCGATCTGCGACGATGGCCAGCCATGAAGTCGGGACAATTCGGCGAGGTACACGCTCTGGCCGTAGAAGCCGAGCCCCCAGCCGAAGGTGGCGACGATGAAGCACACCGCGACGATCCGCCAGCCGTGATAGCGGAACGTGGTCTCGTCGGGAGCGGTCACCATCGGCGGCGAGCGCGGCCGGTCGCACGCGACGGCATTGCTTCACTCCCTGTCCCGGCTCGAGGCCGGACGTGTTGTTGCGCGGCTCAGACGCCGCGATCGGATAGTTCACTGGCGGCTTCAGCTACCCGTTTCCGGACTTTCGACCAGCCGGTGATCGCCAGCACGATCAGGCCGAGCAGCACCGGCGGGAACACCGCGAGATTCACGGTGGCCCAGCCGTAGTTCGCCAGCAGCTGGCCGGACGAGAACGAGCCCAGCGCCATCAGGCCGAAGATGATAAAGTCGTTGAACGCCTGAACCTTGTTTTTCTCGCTCGGCTGATGCGTCTCGAGCACCAGCGCCGAGGCGCCGACGAACGCCAGATTCCATCCGACGCCGATCACGAACAGCGTCGCCCAGAAATGCGGGGCAGTGACGCCGAGCAGGCCGATCGACGCGCCGAGCGCTTCCAGGATCAGGCCGGCCGCGACCACGCGCGGAGCGCCGAACTTGGCGATCAGCGAGCCAGTAACGAAGCTCGGCGCATACATCGCCACGATGTGCCACTGCAGGCCGAAATTGGAATCGCCGACACTCAGCCCGCACATCTGCATCGCCAGCGGCGCCGAGGTCATCACCAGATTCATCATCGGATAGGCGATCGCACCGCACAGCGCCGCGGCGATGAAGCGCGGCTGCCGCACGATCTCCAGCAGCGGCCGGCCACCGGCCTGCTCGGCCGGCTTCGGCTTGGGTGCATCGACGCCCCACAGCACCGCCATCGCGATCAGCGCGATCGCCGCCTGCACGACATAGGAGAATGCGAACAGAAAAGGCTGCCAGACGTCCATGGTCCACTGCACGAGCTGCGGACCGAGCACGCCGGCGAACACGCCGCCGGCCATCACCCACGACACCGCCTTCGGGCGATAGGCGGCGCTGGCGCCATCGGCGGCAGCGAACCGATAGGACTGCGACACGGCGGCATACAGCCCGCCGATGAACGTCGCGATGCAGAACAGCAAGAACGCGCCGTACAGGATGGCGACGGCGCCGAGCACGCCGGTGAGCGCGCCGCAGCCGGTGCCGATCATGAACGAGACGCGGCGACCGTAAACCCGCGCGATCCAACCGGTCGGCAGTGTGCCGGCAGCAAGGCCCAGCACATACATCGACAGCGGCACGGTCGCGAGCGACATCTCCGGCGCGAGCTGCGCGCCGATGATCGAGCCGGTCGCGAAGATCACCGCGGCGTTGGCGCCGGTCAGCGCCTGCGCCGCGACCAGCCGCACCACGTTGGAACGGGCACGGGCATCGTCTTCGACGATGTCGTTGGCCGTCGCATCGACCATCGGCAGGGATTCTCCTCGCACCGGCCGACAACGGCCGGCGATTGCGCGCGCATCATAGGGCCGAGCGGTGCGTGATCAACCCGCCGCGCCGCCGGCTGCCGCATGGGCCTCCGCCGGTTTTGCCCGTACAAACACCAGGATCAGGTTGTTGGCCGGCATCTCGACGATCTCGCTCAGCGCCAGACCGGCGCCGGCCGCGAGCTTTTCCAGATCCGCAACATCGCGGACACCCCATTCCGGATTGGCGTCGCGCAGGCTGGTGTCGAACACCGCATTGCTGAGCGCAGTGTGCTTGCCGTCCTGCTTGAACGGTCCATACAGCACCAGCATGCCGTCCTGGCGTAGCAGCCGTCCGGCGCCGGCGAGCAGCCCTTCGGCGACGCGCCACGGCGCGATGTGGACGACGTTGGCACAGAACATCGCCAGCAATGGCCCGGGCATCACCCCATCGGCCGGTGCCACCGACCAGGCGGGATCGGCCAGGTCGATCCGCTGCGGCGGCCTTAGATTGGGCAGCGCCGCATGGGCGCGCCAGGCGCCGATGCTCTTGAGGTGCTGGTCGTTGACGTCGCTCGGCCACCACACGATGTCCGGATGCTCGCGCGCCAGCGCTGCGATGTGCTGGCCGGTGCCACTGCCGGCTTCGAGCACGTCGCCCTGTCGCCCGGCGAGCAGCCGGGCCAGCACGGCGCGGATCGGCGCATCGTTGCGATGAAACGCGGCGGCGTCGAGCCGGCCGTCGGGTTCGACCCGCCGCCCGTCCTTGCCGAACTCCACCACGAACTCCGCCATCACCACCTGCCGCATCCACTATCGTGCGAGGTGTACAGACCCGGCTGTTACACGCAAGTCACAGCTCGTCACAATCCGACCACGATTGCACCTGTTCGCCGCCATGGGCGAATTGACTCGCCAATTCCGCGACTTCTAATGGCGATGACGGTTCCCGAGAGGGATGAAAAGGGAATACGGTGCGGACGCAGACACTTTCGCGTTCTAGGCCGTAGCTGTTCCCGCAACTGTAAGCGGATCGTCTTTCGTCGGATGCCACTGGGAACCTCGGTCCTGGGAAGGCGACGGAAGATCAACTGCGAGCCAGGAGACCTGCCGTCATTCGTGGTCACACGCGAAGTTGCCGGCCGGGAATTGCAGGCATTGTCTTCACCGCTTTCGAAAGCTCGGTGAGACCTCGTTCGCTGTGACGTGCCACAGACGTCAGCCGAGGTTGAACCTTATGCAATCCCGACCCGCCGCGCCGCGGCCTTGCTCCGCACTCTCACGCGCGCTTCTCGCTTCCACCATCCTGGTGCCTGCGCTTTCGCTCACCACGCCTGCCGCCGCGCAGGACGTGCTGCCCGAGATCGTGGTCAGCGCCACCGCCACCGAAACGCCGCGCGAGCAGGTGGCCAGTTCAGTGACCGTGATCACCGCGGACGATCTCGCCCGCTATCAGCAGCGCACCGCCGCCGACGCGCTCAGCATGGTGCCCGGCCTCAATGTGGTGCGCACCGGTGGCCCCGGCGGCTCGACCGCGATCTTCATGCGCGGCACTAACTCCAACCACGTCAAGGTGCTGATCGACGGCATCGATGCCGGCGATCCGAGCAAGCCGAACGGCGCTTATGATTTCGCCAATCTGCTGACCTCGGACATCGAACGGATCGAAGTGTTGCGCGGCCCGCAGAGCGGCCTGTACGGCTCGGACGCGATCGGCGGCGTGATCTCCGTCGTCACCAAGCGCGGCAGTGGGCCTGCCAAGCTGACCGGCTCGATCGAAGGCGGCTCGTTCGGCACCTTCAACCAGACCGCGCGCGCCGCCGGCTCGCAGGACAATTTCGACTACGCCTTCAACGTCGCGCATTATCGCACGACCAGCCTGCCGGTGACGCCGCTCAATCTGCTGGCGCCGGGCCAGCAGCGCAACAACGACAATTACGACAATCTAACGTATTCGACGCGGCTAGGTGTCCGCGCCAGCGACGAACTCGCCTTCAACTACGTCGCCCGCTACACCGACGCTCACAAGGGCTTCACCGGCGACGACTATTCGCGCTATCCGAACTCATTCCCCGAGACGCTGCAGAGCACGACCGCAAGCCGCGATTTCATGACCCGCGGCGAAGCGGTGTGGTCGCCGCTCGGCAATTTCACCAGCACGTTCGGCGTCAGCTACAGCAACGAATGGAATCGGACGTTCAATCCGAACCCGGACTTCACCACCAACATCTTCACCTTCGCCACCGGCATCTCGCCGCCGAGTTCATACACCGGTGAACGCACCAAGTTCGACTGGAAGGGCGTGCTCGACGTCGGCTACGGGCAGAAACTGGTGGTCGGCACCGAACGCCAGGACGAGACGATCCGGACCAATTCGGTCGGCGACTATGATTTCGCCGGCAACTACCAGCAGAAGACGCTGCGCGCCCGCACCGGCAACACTGCGGGCTTCGTCGAACTGCAGTCGGAGTTCACCAAGAACTTCTTCCTGGTCTCCAACGTACGCTACGACGACAACGACAGCTTCGGCGGGCACTCGACCTGGCGTGTCGCGCCGGTGTTCATCGTGCCGACCCTCGAGACCCGGCTGAAGGCGACCTACGGCACCGGTTTCAAGGCGCCGACGCTGACCCAGCTCTATGTCAACAACCCGGCCTACGCGACGATCGGCAACCCGGCGCTGAAGCCGGAGACCAGCAAGGGCTACGACGTCGGCTTCGAACAGCCGCTGTTCGCCAACCGCGTCGTTTTCGGTTCGACCTACTTCAACAACGAGATCAACGATCTGATCAACTCGACCGGGTACGACGTGACGCTCGGTGGCTACAGCTACAAGAACATCGGCATGGCGCGCACCTCGGGCGTCGAGTCGTTCGTGTCGTGGCAGGCGACCGAGACGCTGCGCTTCCGGGTCGACCACACCTATACGCACGCCATCGACCAGACCACCGACCAGAAGCTGCGGCGGCGTCCCGACAACAAGGTGACAATGGCGGCGATCTGGAATCCGGTCGAGCGCGCCACGGTGTCGGCAACCGTGCTCTACACCAGCTCGTGGGTCGACTACGACCGGTTCGGCACCACGCTGCTCGACGCGCCGTCGTTCACCACCGTGAACCTGGCGGCGAGCTATGAGGTCGATCCGCACGTCACCGTGTTCGGCCGCATCGACAACCTGTTCGACAAGAAATACGAGGTGCCGGTCGGCTTCCTGCAGCCCGGATTCGGCGCTTTCGCAGGCGTCCGCGTCACCAACTAGCGATCATCGTATGCCGCCGACGCAAAAAGTCGGCGGCATACGCCATGTTCCCCACACACGGGCTCATGCGCGAAACCAATGTCGAAGAGCCTCCGAATGCCGAAAGGCTGTTCGGAGGCTTTTTTCGTGCTATCACGCCGCCTCCCGAATTGAATGCAATTGAACTGGAAGAATGACGAACGACGACGATCACCGCGCTGGCAGCGCCGCTGAAGGCGACGGCGGCAAGACCGAACGCGACGCCGCAGCGAAAGCGGTCCTGGACAACATGGCGCGCCTGCGCGCCCTGCGGCTCGCCCGCGAAGCCGCGATGCCGCAATCGGCGACATCGAGCAAGACCAAGCGAACCAGAACGGCGGCCTCCCCCACCAAGCGAGGCACCAAGAAGGTCGAAGACGACAAGCCGCGCCCCTTGTCGGAATGGCTGGCCGACCAGCAGAGCTCAGGCCGGCGGACCTGATCGCGACGCAAAGCATCGCACTGCGGCATCGCACGATGCGAAAATTGCGTGCGGGCTGTGACGAACCAGTCTAGTCTTGGATCGTCGTCGCAGTTGAACTGAGCTGACAACAACGCTGGCCGCGTGTGCGCCTTCGGACCACCCGCGCCGGCCATTACGGAACCGAGAGCCAATGATCGGCTTCCTACGCAAGCGGTCCAAGGCCGCTGCTCCCAAACGCGACAAGAAATCCGGCAATAGCGAGGGGAAGGGCGAAGCCAAGCCCACGCCGCCGAATCCCGCGCCTGCCCCGGACGACGATCTGTACGAGACCGGCGACATCTGCGCGCCGTCCCGCGATCGCGACGATTACACCAAGGATCTGTAACAGGCAGGCCCGCGCACGAGTCGGCGCATCAAGCCTGTTGACCAAATCCTTGATCGATCCGCGCCAGCGCCGCCGCATCGAGCAGATGATCGCCCCAGCCTTTTGCCGCCAGCGCTGCGGCGCGACTTGGCTGGGCGAGCAGGATCAGAGCCGTTGCGACCAGCGGCACGGCGCTGCACCAATCCTCCCGCACCGGGGTCAGCTCCTCGGCACTGCCTGCATAAGGCGGCTGCCGCAGCAACAGTCGCGCACCTTCCCGCATCACGTCACGCCGCGTGCCACCACCAAGCGCGCAGCCGAGCAGCACCTGCATGCCGAGATGGCTGCGAACACCATCCCGCGGCGGCGCGGCCACAGGCGGATGCTCGCCAAGCGACAGCCGCAGCAGCAGATCGACGAGGTCGAGCCCCGCAAGCTGCGCGCTCATCGGCTCAACCAAGCGCGGATTGCAGTCGATGTAGAGCGGCCGCGCATCGGCCACCGGCCGGATCAAATCGAACGACAGCGCGCCGTGCCAGCCGAGGGCGGCGCCGATCGTGGCGACGTCTTGACGAATGTCGTCGCTCCGCACGCTGAGCTTACGAGCCGGTCCGCCGCCCGCCCCTGATGCAACCTGTCGATAGACGTGCAGCGCCAGCAGTGCGCCGCGATCGAACACCGCCTGGGCATGCTCGATCCGGCCCGCAACGAAGTCCTGCACCAACACCTCGTCGGCAAATCCATCGGCTGCGACCAGCTCACGCACCGCCTGATCGAGCGTCGCTTGATCGATCACCAGCCAGACGCCGCGGCTGGCGGTGCCGACCGAGGTCTTGATCATGCAGGGAGGGCGCGCCGCCGCCCGCAGCCCGGCCTCTGAGATCACGATCCGGGTCGGCGGCTGCGGCAGACCGAGCGATTCCAACAGCCGGCCTTGGTCACCGCGGTGCGGTAGCTGGCATACGGCGGCAGTGCCACGCCGGTCAGCGCTGCGATGCGATCGACAGCGCGGGCGAACACCAAGCCCTGCTCGTGGATCGGCAACAGCACATCGAACCGGCACGCCGCCAGCAGCTCCGTTACATAATCGAGATAGCCGGCGGGATCGCGGCGCAGCGGCGGGCAGCGATGCACCGCACGCACGAAGCGCGAGAACCTGCCGAGACATAGCGGTGCCGGATCGCAAATCTCGACGTGATGTCCGGCGAGGCCGAGCACGGTGATCGCCTGGCGCGCCGAGGTGCTGCCGCCCTCGGACAACAGCAAACGCAGCCGGCGATGTGCGGGAGCAATCATCGCGTTGCACTGATACTCCCTGATCCCATCGGGCGGACAGTCTAGCAGCACTTAGTCCGCTTCACGAAATTTGTGCAGATGCGTGCGGCCTGCGCCGCTACGTCACCACGTAATTCAATTGAACCGCGGCGGTTCTCGTGAGACCGTAAGCAAGATCGCACCGCAAACAACAAGCTCGGGCGATCGACCTTCAGCCCGCACCGCAGAGTGCGGCTTTCAACGAGAGGAAACACATTTGTCCATTCGCACCTCGCTCCTCCTGGCCAGCGCCGTCGCGCTCGCTGCAGCTCAGCCTGCTTTCGCCCAGAAGCAATACGGCCCCGGCGTCGCCGACACCGAGATCAAGATCGGGCAGACCATGCCGTATAGCGGCCCGGCCTCGGCCTACGGCGTGCAAGGACAAGTCCAGAGCGCCTACTACGCGATGATCAATGCCAAAGGCGGCGTCAACGGCCGCAAGATCAACCTGATCAGCCTCGACGACGCCTATTCGCCGCCCAAGACAGTCGAGCAAACCCGCAAGCTGGTCGAGCAGGAAGAAGTGCTGGCGATCGTCGGCACCGTCGGCACGCCGACCAATTCGGCTACTCAGAAATATCTCAACGCCAAGAAGGTGCCGCAGATCTTCATCTCGACCGGCGCGGCGAAGTGGGACGATCCGAAGAACTTCCCATGGACCACGCAGCTCTACCCGCCCTACCAGATGGAGGGCATGATTTTCGCCAAGTACCTGCTGAAGAACAAACCCGACGCCAAGCTCGGCGTGTTCTCGCAGAACGACGACGCCGGCAAGGACTACGTCAAGGGCCTGAAGGACGGGCTCGGCGACAAGGCCAAGACGATGATCGTCAAGGAGGTCACCTACGAGGTCACCGACCCGACCGTCGACTCGCAGATCGTCGCGCTGAAGGCGTCCGGCGCCGATACGCTGTTCACGATGGCAACGCCGAAGTTCGGCGCGCAGGCGATCCGCAAGGTGCACGAACTGAACTGGAAGCCGCTGAACTTCGTCGTCAGCGTCGCCAGCTCGATCAAGGGCGTGCTCGAGCCGGCCGGCAGCGAAGCTTCCACCGGACTGCTGACCGCTCTTGCGATGAAGACCCCGACCGATCCGCGGTTCGAGAACGACGCCGACGTCAAGGAATTCAAGGAATTCCTCGCCAAGTGGTTCCCGAAGGGCGACATCGCCGACGGCAGCGTCGTGATCGGCTACATCTCGGCCTACATGACGGTGAAGACGCTGGAAGCCTGCGGCGACAACCTCACCCGCGACAACCTGCTGAAGCAGGCCACCAACATCAAGCCGACCGCGGCGCCGTTGCTGCTGCCGGGCATCAAGATCTCAACCCGTCCGGACCGCTACGCGCCCTACACCCAGATGCAGATCGCGCGGTTCGACGGCAAGAGCTGGGTGCCGGAAGGCGAAGTGTTCAATACCGACGCAGCGAGCCAGTAGGCTCAGCAGCCCTACAGATCGAACGACGTCATGGCCGGGCTCGTCCCGGCCATTTCCATTTTTGGATCATCTGAAGTTGGTGAAGGCGCCGAAATTCGGCACGCCTGAGAGCGAATTCAGGCCGGCTTGCGCAGTCCAAGAGACACCGGCTCGGCGCTGCGCAGCAGCCTTGCCCGTTCGGTGTTCGGCCACAGCAGTACCAGGCCGGCGACACCCGATACGATCAGCACCGCGCCGTTGATGGCGTAGCCGACCACGTAACCGTGCAGCAGCGAACTGGCGTGCTGCAGCACGCTGCCCATCACCCAGGGCGCGATGATCCCCGCCAGCGTGTACAGCGCGCCGTAGATCGCGATCGCGGCGCCGCGCTGCGACACCGGGGCGAACTCGGCGATCATCGGCGGACACACCACGTAGATCGAGCCGCACAGGCCGGAGCCGACCACCAGGGCGACGATCTGCACAGCGGGACTGTCGATATAGGGCAGCATCAGGATGATGGCGCCGCCGACCAGGAGCGGCGCCGCACCGAGCACGCCGCGCGCCATCCGGCTGGAGACGCCGCGCTGCATCAGCCGCTGCGACAGCCAACCGGTGAACAGCACCACGCAGGCACCGAACACCCACGGGGTGATCGAAATCAGCCCGGCCTGGTGCTGGCTGAACCCCAGCCCCTGGATGATGAAGGTGGTGAACCAGGTCAGCCCGAGTGACAGCGCCCAATAGGCGCCGAAGGTCGCCAGCACGCAGCCGATGAAGGTGCGCGAGGTCAGCAGCCGCGTGTAGGGAATGCGCACTTCGGCCGCCGCGACCGCCGGGCTTGGTACCAGCGGCCCCTCTTTGCCGAGCGCGAGCCACGCCACCGCCCACATCAGCCCGACAATGCCGAGCGCCGCAAACGCGTAGTGCCAGGAGTGATTGACGATGATCCAGTTGAGCGCCGGCACCGCCAGGATCACACCGAACGCCGAGCCCTGCGACAGGATCGCGGTCGGCAGCGTGCGCTGATGATCGGGAAACCATTTGTAGATCGCATGCGCCGCGACCGAGAACGCCGGCCCTTCACCGGCGCCGAGAATGATGCGGCAGATCACAAAGGTGGCGAACGAGACTTCGCCGACCATTGGAAACTGCGCCACCGCCCACACCAGCGCCAGCGCCAGCAGCACCCATCGGGTCTCGACGCGATTGACGATGAAGCCGACGACGATTGCGGCGATCGAAAACAGGAAGAAGAACGACGAGCCGAGCAGGCCGAATTGTTCGGGCGAGAGCTTCAGCTCCTGCATGATCGGCACGCCGGCGAGACCGACGACGATCTTGTCGGCGAAGTTCACCACCATGAAGAGAAACAGCAGGAAGGTGATCCTCCAGGCACCCTGCGGCGTCGGCTGCGCGGTCACGGCGTGCTCCCTGGATCGTGTTGATGGCGCGCTTAGTGCGAACCTCTTGCAATGCTGCCGCTGTTCCCGCGCGAATGCAATCCAGGATTCGCCGCCGCCGTGCTCGCGTGCATCGCAACCTTGTTTGCGGCGCAACAGCGCGTCGTCTTGAGTGATCGGCGTCGCGCCCCATATCCTTCAGGCCAATGACGACAGACTGGAAGGCAAGAATGACCGGATCGCGCCGGCGCGTGCGACGCGCTGTGATCGCTACGCTGCGCGGGCTGCGCTCATGCTGATCGTCTCCGGTCTCACCAAATCCTATGTGTCCGGCCAGGATCGCGTTGCGGTGCTGCGCGGCGTAGACCTCGCGGTGCAGCCGGGTGAGAGCGTGGCGCTGACTGGCGAATCCGGCAGCGGCAAGTCGACCTTGCTGCATCTGATCGCCGGCCTCGATCAGCCCGACAGCGGCGCCATCACTTTCGGCGAAGCGACGATCTCGACGATGCCGGACGCCGAGCGCGCCGCCTTCCGCCGCGAGCGGCTCGGCCTGGTGTTTCAGCAGTTCAATCTGATCCCAAGTCTGACGGTCGCCGACAATCTGGTATTCCAGGCCCGCCTCGCCGGCCGCCATGATGAGGCGTGGCGTAGCGAGCTGATCGAGCGGCTGGGGCTCGGCGCCTTGCTGAAGCGCTACCCCGAGCAACTCTCCGGCGGCCAACAGCAGCGCGTTGCGATCGGCCGAGCGCTGGCGATCAAGCCGCTGCTGCTGCTCGCCGACGAGCCGACCGGCAATCTCGACGAAGCGACCGCCGACGATGTGCTGGCGCTCGCCACCGATCTGGTCCGCCGCACCGGCTGCGGCTTCCTGATGGTGACGCACAGCGAACGTCTCGCCGGCATGCTCGACCGCAGGGTGCATCTGCATGCGGGGCTAATCCATTGAGGCGCGCGCTGTGGATCCTCGCCGTGCTGCTCAGCCACTGGCGACGACATCCGATGCAGCTCGCGACCCTGGCGATCGGGCTGATCTCAGCGACTGCCTTGTGGAGCGGCGTGCAGGCGCTGAACACGCAGGCGCGCCTCAGCTACGACCGCGCCGCCGCCGCCCTCGGCGGCAACCGCACTGCGACGCTGGTGGCGCGTGACGGCGGCAGCTTCTCCCAGCAACTCTATGTCGATCTGCGCCGCGCCGGCTGGCAAGTATCGCCGGCGGTCGAAGGCGCCATCCGGCTCAGCGGCCGGTCGCTGCGGCTGCTCGGCGTCGAACCGCTGTCGCTGCCGGTCGAAGCCCGCACCGCGCCGGCGCTCGGCACCGGCGACCTGCAGGGCTTCATCCTGCCGCCCGGCCAGACGCTGATCGCGCCGGAGACGCTGCGCGAATTCGGCCTGGCCGAAGGCGCCACGCCGGAGCTGCCGAACGGCCAGCATCTGCCGCCGCTGAAGCCGCAGGCGGAGATCGCCCCCGGCGTGCTGGTGGTCGATATCGGCCTTGCGCAGAAGCTGCTCGACATGCCGGACCGGCTGTCGCGGCTACTGCTCGGCAGCAAGCCCAGCGGTTCGCGTCCGCCGCTGCGCGACATCGTCGGCGATAAGCTACAGCTCGATCAGCCCGATGCGGCGACCGAACTCGAACGCCTCACCGACAGCTTCCACCTCAACCTCACGGCGTTTGGGCTGCTGTCGTTTCTGGTCGGGCTGTTCATCGTCAATTCGGCGATCGGGCTGGCGTTCGAGCAGCGTCGCCCAATGCTCCGCACCTTGCGGGCCTGCGGCGCCTCGGCGCGGCAGCTCAACGCCGTGATGGTGATCGAGCTGTGTCTCATCGCCCTGCTCGCCGGCCTGATCGGACTGGTCTGCGGCTATCTGATCGCCGCAACGCTGCTGCCCGACGTCGCCGCCACCTTGCGTGGCCTGTACGGCGCACAAATTCCGGGCGAGCTGTCGCTGCGGCCAGAGTGGTGGCTCGCCGGCATCGCCATCAGCATTCTCGGCACCCTCGCGGCGGCCTCCGCTGCGCTGGTCAAGGCGGCACGGCTGCCGGTGCTCACCGCCGCGCAGCCTTACGCATGGCAGCAGGCGCAGTATCGCTGGCTGATCGTGCAGGGCGCAGCCGCGCTTGCGGTGTTCGCCGCCGGCTTCGGGTTCCTGTGGTTCGGCGACTCGCTGTTGTCGGGCTTTGCTGTGCTGGCCGCGATCCTGCTCGGCGCCGCGCTCGGACTGCCGGCGATCCTCGGGCTGGTGCTGGCGCTCGGCGAGAAGCTGGCGCGCGGCCCGCTGACGATGTGGTTCTGGGCCGACAGCCGGCTGCAGCTCTCCGGCCTGTCGCTGGCGCTGATGGCGCTGCTGCTGGCGCTCGGCGTCAATGTCGGCGTCGGCACCATGGTGGAAAGCTTCAGCCGCACCTTCCAGCGCTGGCTCGACGGCCGGCTCGCCGCGGAGGTCTATCTCAATGCGGCCACCGATCAGCAGGCGACCGAGATCAAGGCTTGGCTGAAGGGACGTCCCGAAGTCAGGTCTCTGCTGCCCGGTGCTCGTGCCGAGGTGAAGCTGCAGGGCCAGCCGGTGGAGCTGATCGGCTTTGCCGACGATGCGACCTATCGTGATCACTGGCCGCTGCTCGAGCACACCACAGATGTCTGGGACCGCGTCGCACGCGGCGATGCCGCGCTGGTCAGCGAACAGCTGTGGCGCCGGCTCGGCGTCAAGCTCGGCGACCGCATCGTAGTGCCGAGCGACCGCAGCCCGTGGCCGGTCGAGGTGGTGGGGATCTATGCCGACTACGGCAATCCGCGCGGCCAGCTCGGCGTGGCGTTCGGCGCGCTGGTGACGCATTTCCCCGATGTAGCCAAGACCAGGTTTGGGCTGCGGGTCGATCCTGCAAAAGTGCCCACACTGATCGCGGACCTGCGCAGCAGCTTCGCACTCGGGGAGCGCAGCCTCGCCGATCAGTCGACCCTGAAGGCGATCTCCAAGCAGATCTTCAGCCGCACCTTCGCGGTCACCACGGCGCTCAACGCTTTCACGCTCGGCATTGCCGGCGTGGCGCTGCTGACCAGCCTGCTGACGCTGGGCGCATCGCGGCTGCCGCAGGTCGCGCCGTTGTGGGCGATCGGCATCACCCGGCGCCGGCTGGCGCTGATCGAACTGACGAAGACGCTGGCGATGGCGGCGATCACCGCGCTGGTGGCGTTGCCGCTCGGCCTGATGGTGGCGTGGTGCCTGATCGCGGTGGTCAACGTCAAAGCATTCGGCTGGCGGCTGCCGTTCGAGGTGTTTCCGTTCGAACTGGCGAAGCTGGTCGGCGTCGCTCTATTGGCGACGTTGTTGGCAGCGGCGCTGCCGATCCTGAAGCTGATGCGGATGCAGCCGGCGCGGCTGGTGAAGGTGTTTGCCGATGAGCGCTAGAGGCCGGATCAGCCGCCGCGTCTTCACCGGCGGCCTTGTTGCCGCATCTCTCGCCGCACCGCGGGCGTGGGCGCAGGGCTTTGCCGGCCTCGGCAGCGACGCAGGCGGATTTGCTCCTGTGGTGCCGGGCCGCACGCTGGCGTTTCCCGACGACCATGGTCCGCATCCGGATTTCCGGATCGAGTGGTGGTACCTCACGGCCAACCTGAAGGATGCCGCCGGCAACGCCTACGGGGCACAGTGGACCCTGTTCCGCCAGGCCATGACGCCGGGCCCGCAACGCAGCGGCTGGGCCAACCAGCAGATCTGGATGGCACACGCCGCCGTCACCAGCGCCGACATCCATCGCTTCGCCGAGAAGTTTTCGCGCGGCGGGGTCGGCGTGGCGGGGGTCGAGGCCTCGCCGTTCAAGGCCATGATCGACGATTGGGCGATGCGGGGCGATCCATCGCTGGTGGCCGCGACGCTGTCGCCGCTCACGGTGACCGCGCGCGGCACCGATTTCAGCTACGCATTGCGGCTGAGCGCCGATCGGCCGCTGGTGCTGCAGGGCGACAACGGCTACTCGCGCAAGTCCGAGCGCGGCCAGGCTTCGTATTACTACAGCCAACCGTATTTCACGGCCTCCGGCACGCTGACGCTCGACGGCCGCGCCATTCCGGTCGAGGGGTCGGCCTGGATGGACCGCGAATGGTCGAGCCAGCCGCTCGCTTCCGACCAGACCGGTTGGGACTGGTTCTCGCTGCATCTGTCCTCCGGCGAGAAGGTGATGCTGTTTCGCCTGCGGCAGCGCGACGGCAGCAACTACTTCGCCGGCAATTGGATCAGCACCGACGGCCGCTCCATGCCGCTGTCACCGGATCAAATCCGGCTCGACCCGCTCGGCGTCACCACGATTGGGACGCGCCAGGTGCCGACGCGCTGGCGCGTGGCGGTCGCCGGGCATGACCTTGCGATCGAGACCACGCCGCTCAATCCGAAAAGCTGGATGGGGACCAGCTTCCCGTATTGGGAAGGGCCGATTGCGTTCAACGGTAACCGGAGCGGCTTCGGGTATCTTGAGATGACCGGATATTGAGTTCAAGCTGCGCACAACCGGCGGTCATCAAGCCGGGCAAGAACGAACCTAGTCTGGGAGCCCTTGGATGTTTCATTACACCACGATCGCCACCCTTCTGGCGTTGATGTTCTATTTCTACACCTCGGTGCAGGTCGCGCGCGCGCGCATGCTGTATGGCGTCAAGGCGCCGGCGATCTCCGGCCACCCCGATTTCGAGCGGGTGTTTCGCGTGCAGGCCAATACGCTGGAATGGATGCCGATCTTCCTGCCGTCGCTGTGGCTGTTCGCGTACTATCTGAGCGACGCCTTCGCGGCCGCGGCGGGCGCGGTGTGGATCATCGGGCGGATACTCTACATGCTGGGCTATGCCGAAGCGCCCGAGAAGCGCGGCCTAGGCTTTGCGGTGCAGATGGTGGCGACCGCCTTCCTGTGGGGCGGTTCGGTGTACGGCGTCGTGCACCAGATGTTGGGGGCTTGATCCGAGCATAGCGAGCTCCCTCTCCCGCTTGCGGGAGAGGGTTGGGGTGAGGGCGCCCCAGGCAGTGACTCAGCGATCCGCCGAGAGGAGTGCCTCACCCGGATCGCTGCGCGATCCGACCTCTCCCGCAAGCGGGAGAGGTTGCGCAGCGCTCGGCGCCGGCTTTCACTTCAGAGGCTCGATCGAGCGCTTACTTGGTCAGCGGGCAGCCGCTCTCGGCCGCGGTGGGAAACGCCTTGTCGCCCGGCACGGTGGCGAGCAGCTTGTAGTAATCCCACGGCTTCTTCGACTCTTCCGGCTTCTTCACCTCGAACAGATACATGTCGTGGACGAAGCGGCCGTTGGCCAGCACCTTGCCGGACGCGAACGCATCCTCGACCGGGAGTTCCTTCAGCTTCTTGGCAACCGCATCGGTGTCCTTGGTGCCGGCGGCCTTCACCGCCTTCAGATAGGACAACGTCGCCGAATAGGTGCCGGCCTGAATCATGCTCGGCATCCGGTTGGTACGCTTGAAGAAGCGCTCGGCAAACTCGCGCGATTTGTCGTCGCGATCCCAATAATAGGCTTCGGTCAGCACCAGCCCCTGCGCCGCCTTGAGGCCGAGGCCGTGCACTTCGGCCAGCGTCATCAGCAGACCTGCCAGCTTCTGGCCGCCGGCGACGATGCCGAATTCAGAGGCCTGCTTGATCGAATTGGCGGTGTCGAGGCCGGCATTGGCGAGACCGACCACCTTGGCCTTGGAAGCCTGCGCCTGCAGCAGGAACGAGGAGAAGTCCGACGAATTCAGCGGATGCCGCACCGAGCCCAGCACCTTGCCGCCGCTCGCCAGCACGATCTCGCTGGTGTCCTTCTCCAGCGCGTAGCCAAACGCGTAGTCGGCGGTGAGGAAGAACCAGGTATCGCCGCCAGCCTTCACCAGCGCGCCGCCGGTTCCGACCGCGAGCGCATGGGTGTCGAACGCCCAATGGAACCCGTAAGGCTGGCAAGCATCGCCAGTGATCCGCGAGGTCGCGGCGCCGACCACGATGTCGATCTTCTTTTTTTCCTTCGACAGATCCTGGATCGCCAGCGCCACCGACGACGTGGTGAGTTCGGTGATCATGTCGACGCCGTCGACATCGTACCATTTGCGCGCGATCGCCACGGCGTTGTCGGGCTTATTCTGATGGTCGGCGGAGATAAGCTCGATCTTCTGCCCGAGCACTTCGCCGCCGAAATCCTCGACCGCCATCTTGGCGGCTTCGAGCGACCACTTGCCGCCGTAGTCGGCATAGACGCCGGACTGGTCGTTGAGGATACCGATCTTGACGCCCTGCGCCGAGGCCGGCGTGACGGCGACGAGGGCAGTGGCCGCGAGCGCGGCGGAAAGAAGTTTGAGTTTCATGGCGTGCCTCCCAGTGTTTTGGTTGGCGCGCAGCTTAGTTAGGAAAATTGCCGCTGCCCAGCGGATTGTGCAGCAATGGCAGTGGTTACAGGGCGTCGAATTTGTAAGCCGCTTGCAAGAAGGTTCCATAGCGTTCGGTGCGCGCCGGCTGGGTCTGACAGGGACACTCCGTGCCGAAGATGTTGGTGTAGGCGTTGGTGGTCGCCCACATCGCCCAATACCGCGCGCCGGCGCCAATGCTGAAAGCGCTGTTCAACTGATACGACAGGATGGCTTCGAGCTGAACGCCCTGCCCGGTGCCCTGCGACGGCGAGACCTTGTCGGTGACATCCGTGCGCAGCAAATGAGTGTCGGTTCCGAACGTCTTCACATAGGGCAGATAGGCCGCATCGGCCGAGAGCTTAAACCCACGGCCAAGCCCGATCTCACCATTGAGGCCGACCCGCAGCGAGTGCCAGGTGTCATTCTGGGTGATAGCGAGAACGGCAGCCGAAATCGGTCGAGCACAGACCAGCGACGAGGCGCCCGCGGTCTGAATGCAGCCATAGGCTGATTTGTTCTCGCGATAGTAATTGTAACCCACGAATCCGCCGAACTTGTAGTCGGACCCGCGTAGCAGATTGTAACCGACATCGAGCGTCGCATAGGCGATGCTGCCCTTGACCGGATCGGACAACGTATTCGAGTAGGGGATGCCGTCGGTGGCGATCCAGTCCTCGTCGTTCATATGTCCACTCAGCAGGGTGCCGCCGCCGGCGAAGCCCTTGAGGAAGGTATCGTAGGGACCATCGACGCGACCGAAAGCCTCGCCCGATGCCGCGGTGCTTTGATAGGTCAATCGCGAGATCAGGACATTCTGAGTGCCCTGATCGAAGGTCGCCCCGAGATCCTTCTGGAAGCGCCCCGAACTGTACCAGACGCGACCGCCGACC
>NZ_QTKI01000798.1:0-643 GCF_010820945.1 Rhodopseudomonas sp. BR0C11 | reverse complement strand
TCATCAAAAGCGCGGCCTGCGGGCCGCGCTTTTTTGTTGCTCATCTCGGTCTGTTCAATTCATCAGATGCTTGACGATGTCGGCTTTGACCTTGCCCGGCAGAGGGACGAACTGCAGCGACCGCGCGATGCCGTCGCCGTGCGCAAAGGCCCATCGGAAGAAGTCCAGCACGGCGGCCGACGTCGTCCGTTTGGCTGGGCTTCGCGGCACCAGCGCAAAGGTCGCGGTGACGATCGGCCAGGCCTGCTCGCCGGGCATGTCGGTGAGGTCGACCGCATAGTTTGGCACCGACCAATCGCCACTCTCGGCAGCGGCCGCGAAACTGCTTCCGTTCGGCAGCACGAACCGCCCCGCCTTATTCTGCAATTGCACGGTCGCAAGATTGTTGGCGGTAACGTAGGACAGCTCCGCATAGCCGATCCCGCCGGGCGTCATCGGCACCGTCGAGGCCGAGCCGTAGCTGCCTTTGACGCCGGCGCCGACCGGCCAGCTCAGCGTCATGCCGATCCCCATCTTGTCGCGCCATGCTGCGCTGTTCTTCGACAGATAGCGGGAGATCGCATAGGTGCCGCCCGAGCCGCCTGCATGATACAGCAGCGAAATCGGCAGGTTGGGCAGCGTGAGACTGGGATTAAGCTGCACG
>NZ_QTKI01000797.1:0-643 GCF_010820945.1 Rhodopseudomonas sp. BR0C11 | reverse complement strand
CCGGCCTCCTGCCAATAGGATTCGATCAGCCGCTCGGCGGCGAGTTGGCCGATCCGCCACGCCGACGGCGTCGGCACCGCGCGGACATCGACCGCGAAGAAATTACGCCCCGTCGGCAGTACATCGGGCCTACCGCGGGTCGGCGCACCTGACGGCCCCGGCCGAATGAACCGCCCATCGAGCCCGCGCAGCAGCGCGTCGCGCTCGGCATCGCCCGACGCTTCGATCGCCGGACGCAGCGACGTGGCGATCCAGTCGAGCACGGGCTGAGTGTGAGGCAGAGACTGAGGCTGCGCTCCCTCTCCTCTTACGGGAGAGAGAGCCGATACCAATCGCAACGCCAGCGCTTCGACTCGCTCGACGGTGTCACCATGGGTCCGCCATGGCCGATCGCTCAGCTCGGCGAGGACTGTTGGGCGCGGTCCGGCATAGGGCACAGCCAGATCGCGGGTCAGTGGATCGAATTCGGTCCCGTCGGGGTTGGTTAGTCCGAGGTCGCGTGCCAGCGCGCGATGGAGCGAGGCATCCTGCGGCTTCAGTTCGGAGCGCGGCAGACACGCGATCGACACCAGCAGCTCGTCGCGCTGGGCGGCGAGCGGCGTGCGGCCGAATACGTGCAGACCGTCGCGGATTTGCATTTCCT
>NZ_QTKI01000796.1:0-647 GCF_010820945.1 Rhodopseudomonas sp. BR0C11 | reverse complement strand
CCTCCGGGCTGTCGATCAGCCCGCGCCGCCACAGCGCATATTTCACCGGCGCCGGGGACGGCTCAGCAAATAGCAGCTTCGGCAGGTCTGCAAGGCGTTGCCATTCGGCCGTCCCGCCGAGCTGATCGCCGGCCTGCAGCCGATCCATCATCGCGGCGAACGCCTCGGTCTCCAGATGCGCCGAAGCCAGGATCGCGCCGTCGCAGCCGCGGCTCAGCGCATCGAAAGCCAGCGCATCCTCGCCGGTGAGCACCGCAAAGCCCGACGGCCGCAGCCGCAACAGCTCGGCGGTTTGCGCGGGATCGGCGCAGCAATCCTTGACGCCGACGATGTTGGGGCGCTCGGCGAGCCGCAGCATCGCCTCGTTCTGCAGATTGACGCCGGTGCGATACGGAATGTTGTAGATCAGGATCGGCCGCGCGGTAGCGTCGGACGCGGCTTCGAAATGCAGCACTAGTCCCTGCTGCGACGGACGGGTGTAGTACGGGCAGGCGATCAGCACGCCGTCGGTCGGCCAGTGCGCAGTCCGCGCCAGGGTCTGCACCAGCTTGCGCGTGTCGCTGCCGGACAGCCCGAGATACACCGGTAGCTTGCCGCCGCCCGCCGCCAGCGCGTCGGCGGTCAGCATCACCAGGCGTTCGAGCTCC
>NZ_QTKI01000795.1:0-652 GCF_010820945.1 Rhodopseudomonas sp. BR0C11 | reverse complement strand
ACAGCGTACGGCGCGAGGCCAAGGCGGTGATGCCGGCGATCAGCACCGCCATGCCGGCCAGCGCCAGATAGCCGGTGGGGCGCAGCGAGAAGGTGCCGAGCAGCGCCGCGAACTGGTCGCCGACCGGCGTGCCGGAAAACCACGTCGCCACCGACTCCGAAAAGCCGAACACGAAGATCGCCGCGCCGCCGCCGATCAGCCCGCCCTGCAGGCCGAGCAGCAGGAAGTGGCGGAAGAAACGATTGGCGATGTAGCTGTCGCTGGCGCCGACGAAGTGCAGCACTTCGACGATCGGCCGGTTGGCCGCCATCGCGCCGCGGGTGGCGAACGACACCGAGATCACGGTGGCGACGATGACGAGGCCGAGCACACCGATGCCGGCGAACACCGTGGCGCCGGTCATCGACCGCATCCGCTCGATCCAGGCACGATGGTCGTCGACCGTGGCACTGGGCGCGGCCTCGGTGACGCGGCGGCGCAATTCGGCCAGATCGAGCCCGCTGCCCGGTGCGGCACGCGCCACGATCACCCGCGGCACCGGCAGCTCATCGAGCGACAGCCCGGTGCCGAGCCACGGCTCCAGCAGCTTGGCGGATTCGTCCTTGGTGAAGAGCCGCACCTCGACCACGCCGGGCTGGCTGCGCACCACCTC
>NZ_QTKI01000794.1:0-654 GCF_010820945.1 Rhodopseudomonas sp. BR0C11 | reverse complement strand
TCGTAATGATGATCGAAGTCGATGTGTTGGTGCCGAGCGTCGCCGACGCCCCGCCCACCGTCACGCTGGTGACACCGGACAGGTTGGTGCCGCTGATGGTTACCGACGTGCCGCCGGTGGCCGGGCCAAAACCCGGCGAAATCGAACCGATGCTCGGTGGCGCCACATAGGTGAAGCCGCCGGTCGCGGTCGCCGATCCGCCTGCGGTGGTAACAACAACGTCGCGTGCGCCCGCTGTACCGGATGGCGTCGTGATGACGATCGACGTCGATGTGTTGGTTCCGAGCGTTGCCGATGCACCGCCGACTGTGACGCTGGTGACGCCTGACAGATTGGTACCGCTGATCGTCACCGACGTAGCGCCGCCGGTCGAACCGGAACTCGGCGAAATGCCTGTGATGGTCGGGGCGGCGATGTAGGTGAACTGGTCGCTCGAGCCGGTCGCCGATGTCCCGATCGGCGTGGTCACGGTGACGTGCACGGTCCCGGCGCTGCCGCTAGGCGAGGGCACGACGATCTGGGTCGACGAACTGCTGGTGAAGCTGCCGCTCGCCACCGAATTCGAGCCGAAGCTGACCGAGGTTGCGCCGCTGAAGTTCGTACCTGTGATGGTAACCGAGGTGCCGCCTGTGGCTGGACCGGACGTCGGCGAAA
>NZ_QTKI01000793.1:0-677 GCF_010820945.1 Rhodopseudomonas sp. BR0C11 | reverse complement strand
GAAAACTGCTGATCGCCGAGCCGATCGCCGGGATTCCCGGCACCGCCGCGATCTCCGACGCCTATTTCGCCTTCTACCTTTACGCCATGGGCTCCGGGAAAGCCCGGAGCTTCCCTCGACTGCAGGCCATGTTGGAGAATGCGGGCTTCTCCCAGGTCACTTTGCACCCGGTTCCGATGCCGCTGGTTGCCTCCGTAATTACCGCATCCAAACGGTAGTTGTGTTAATCTGGCTTGACACTGTGATCCGTCAGTTTAGCATGACACTCGGCGGCAGAGCTCTGCCGTTCGAATTTGGAGTAAGCGATGGACACCATCGCGGTCGTACTCAAGCAGCCACAACAGGTCGAACTCAGTCGCTTGAGCCTTACGGCGCCGACTGACGACGACATCGTTGTCGATGTGGCTTGGAGTGGCGTCAGCACCGGTACGGAGCGGCTGTTGTGGTCGGGCCGGATGCCGCAATTCCCCGGAATGGGTTACCCGCTGGTCCCCGGCTACGAGTCGGTTGGCGAGGTCGTTGAGGCTGGTTCGGCCACCGACCTGAAGCCGGGTCAGATGGTGTTCGTGCCCGGTGCGAAGTGCTTCGGCGAAGTGCGCGGCCTGTTCGGCGCCTCGGCGTCGCGGCTGGTGGTGCCCGCCAAGCGCGTGGTGCCTTTGGATTCGAAGCTCGGCGCG
>NZ_QTKI01000792.1:0-684 GCF_010820945.1 Rhodopseudomonas sp. BR0C11 | reverse complement strand
GACGTCGGTTCCGTGCTTGTCCTTCATCATCTTGCCGACCGCGACCGCGATATTGAAACCGGCGGTGCCGGTGTCGTACGCGGTGAATGCCATCGTGGTTGGTAGTTTGATGTCGTCAGCACGCGCGGTGGTTGTGGTGATCAGCGCGCAGCCCACGGCGAATGCCGTGAGCGGACCGAAACGTCCCGTCATGTTTCTCTCCCGAGCGCATCCGCTTTGCGGATTGCTTTGTTATCAGGAGAGCATGTCACCGCAGTCGAGTGATGGCAACGCGATGGCCGCGTCGTCTGCACACGACATCGCCGCCGGGTGATGCGACATTACGTCCCGGCTGGTGACGATCTTGGTACGCAGCGTGACGGCTGTGCGCGGCAGCTCAGCTTTCGATCACCGCGACGAGCTGGCCTTCGGCAACGACATCGTCGAGAGCGACGTGCAGCGACTTCAAGGTTCCGTCAGCCGGAGAGGCGACCGGGATTTCCATTTTCATCGCTTCGACAAAGACGATGTCGTCGCCTTCACCGACGCCGTCGCCGATCGACAGCGGCAGCGCACAGACGCGGCCCGCGACTTCGGTGACAATCTTGATCTCGGCCATCGGTGTTCCTCCGGTAGGTTTGTTGTTGTCGGCGCCGGGTTCCGCTGCTGCGGCCGCGGCCAAAAATCTTGCGCCGAGTGGTTACG
>NZ_QTKI01000791.1:0-687 GCF_010820945.1 Rhodopseudomonas sp. BR0C11 | reverse complement strand
GCGCGAAGCTGTCGCCGGCGGCTTCGGCGGCCGCGTAGCCGAGATCGCGATACGGCGAGAACCGGCCCCAGGCCTTGTCGCCGCCATTGATCATGTCGAACACCACCGCGCCGGGCACGATCGGAATCGTCGCGTTGCCGATCGCAAAGCCGCGGCCGCGCTCGGCGAGCCAAGCCTGCACGCCGCCGCCGGCATCGAGGCCGAAGGCCGAGCCGCCCGACAGGGTGAAGCCGTCGACCTGCTCGACGGTGTTCACCGGTTCCAGCAGCACGCCGTCGCGAATTCCCGGGCCGCCGCCGCGCACAACGATCGAGGCGACTGCGGGCTTGTCGAACAGGATCGCGGTCACGCCGGACGCGAGCTTGTGGTCGTGCGCATGGCCGACGCGGACGCCGGCGACATCGGTGATCAGGTTGTGCAAGATGGATCCGTCCGAGAGCTGAGCGAGGGCCGCCATTGTCGGCATAAACAATTGGTCGAAGCAATCCCTCACGGTGCGATCACAAGGCGCGGAACGATGACGCAGCAGCTTGCATGGGCTTTGCGCGCGGGTGCATGTAGCCGGCCATGATCCACGACGTCTCGATCCCTGCCGCCCTGATCGCCGGTCTGGTCAGCTTCCTGTCACCCTGCGTGCTGCCGCTGGTGCCGCCGTACCTGATCTATCTGACCGGTGCGACCATCGAG
>NZ_QTKI01000790.1:0-691 GCF_010820945.1 Rhodopseudomonas sp. BR0C11 | reverse complement strand
CACGGTCTAATTCGTCGGCAGCGTCAGATGGGTATAAGAGACAGCATCGACGACATCGACCTGTCGCTGGCATGGCCGTCGATCTCGCGCACCTTCGCGGCGACCGGTCAGTTCGACTTCCGCGGCGAACGCCTCGACGGCTCGATCACCGTGGCCGACTTCATCGCGGCGCTGCGCGGCGACACCTCGGGCATCAAGCTGCGGCTCGCCGGCGCGCCGATGAAGATCGCGTTCGACGGCACCATCACCAACAAGACCAGCCTGTCGCTGATCGGCACGGTGAGCGCCGACAGCGCCTCGCTGCGCAACGCGCTGCGCTGGGCCGGACAGGAGCCTCCGGGCACCGGCGGCTTCGGCCGCTTCGCACTGAAGGCCCGCGCCAATCTGGTCGGCTCCTCGATCGCACTCACCAACGTCAACGTCGAGCTCGACAAGAACGTTGCCGAAGGCGTGATGACTTACAGCATCGCCGGCGGCCATCAGGGCCTGCAGGCGACGCTCGCCGCGGGCAGCATCGACGTCACGCCGTATCTGTCGACGATCCGGCTGCTGGCCAGCGGTGCGCGCGACTGGAACCGGCAGTTATTCGATCTGTCGTCGGCCGATCCGGTCGATCTCGACATGCGGCTATCGGCCGCGAAAGTCTCGATCGGCAGCACCACGCTCGGCCGCACCGCGATCAGCGCCAATC
>NZ_QTKI01000789.1:0-704 GCF_010820945.1 Rhodopseudomonas sp. BR0C11 | reverse complement strand
GATGGAAAGCGCTGCGGCCTCCCGGTGGGGGCGATTGGGCGATTCTGGCAGTATCGCCAGGGGAAGTGAAGGCGCCCCGTTGGGACGGCTCTTCGCTTGCAGCGATTTGGGGGCGAAAACACGGCAAAACGATCAACGCTCGGTGAGTCCGATCGCCGCAGGTTTGCAGCGTGCCAAACAAAAGCGGCGCCCGTGAAGGCGCCGCTCGTCGAGACGATAAGGGATTTACTACGGGCAGGGATGCCGACGGCCGTCGTAGCCGAGATAGGTGCCGGAGGCCGGATCGTATGATTTGTACCGGCGCCGGCAGTAGGCGTCGCCGCCATCGTCGTCCGGCGCGACCGTGACGGTCGGCTCGTCGTAGTAGCCGTAATCATACGGGTCGCCGTAATAGCCGTAAGAATAGGGTGCTCCCCAGACACCGCCCACGGCGGCACCCGGCCAATACCCGCCGCGCCAACCGCCACCGTGCCAGCCCCCGCCGTGCCAATGCCGGCCGCCGCCACCGTGCCATCCGCCGCCGCCTTGCCAGCCACCGCCTCCGCCTGCGACTCGCGGGCCGACCGGGGCACCACGGGCGATTGCCGCGCCGGCCAGGCCGCCGCGGCTGATTCCGCCGCCGCCGAACGCGGGACCGCCACCGCCGCCGCGGCCCATCCCCATTGCAGGACCGCCGCCACCTCCGCCGGCCACGGCGGGACCAC
>NZ_QTKI01000079.1:0-14721 GCF_010820945.1 Rhodopseudomonas sp. BR0C11 | reverse complement strand
ATCACGAGCGCTCTGGGATACTGGGCCCTCCGCTTTCGCGGAGGGTGACGGCGATGATCGGGCCGCGCCGTGCACTTCATGCCGGCCTGACGAATAGCAGCCGCCGTTAAGTTTTCTTCGGCTTCACCGGCCGCTTCGGCTGCGGGCGCTTGGCGGCGACGCGGCGGGGCGAGCGGGCGACGCGTTTGTGGACGCCGGTGGCGACTTCGCGCTTGGCCTTGGTCGGCGGCTTCGGGCCGCGGGCGAGTTCCAGCAGCATCCGCAGGGCTTCCACCACCGAGCGCTGGCGGACGTTGCTGCGGCCGATCGCGCCGAAGCGTTGCTCGCGATGCGAGATCCGGCCGTCGCGCGATGCGACCGCGAAATGGACCAGGCCGACCGGCTTGCCGGGCGTTGCGCCGCCGGGGCCGGCGATCCCGGTGATCGAGACCGCGAGATCGACGTCGGCATTCTCCAGCGCGCCGACCGCCATCGCGATCGCGGTTTCCTTGCTGACGGCGCCGAAGGTGGTGAGCGTGGCGTTCTCGACGCCGAGCAGGTCATGCTTGGCGGCGTTGGAATAGGTGACGAAGCCACGGTCGATCACGTCGGACGAGCCGGGGATGTCGGTCAGCGCGCCGGCGACCAAACCGCCGGTGCAGGACTCGGCGGTCGCGATCATCAGCTTCCGCGAACGGCAGAGGTCGAGCAACGAGCGGGCGAGGGCGCGGGCGTCGTTGCTGCTCATCGTCAGCCGGCCAGTCCGTCGGCGCCCCAGGGCAGCCGGATGGTGGCGGATGCGGTCGCCGCAATGCCTTCCTCACGGCCGGTGAAGCCGAGCTTCTCGCTGGTGGTGGCCTTCACCGCGACGCGCGACACCGGCAAGCCGGTGATCTCGGCGATGCGCTGACGCATCGCGTCGCGCAGCGGGCCGATCTTCGGCCGCTCGCAGATCATCGTCACTTCGAGATTGGCGACGCGGCCGCCGCGCGCGGTGACGCGGTCGATCGCGTATTTGAGGAACTTGTCGGAAGCCGCGCCCTTCCACTGCGGATCGGTCGGCGGGAAGTGCGAGCCGATGTCGCCATCCGCCAGCGCGCCGAGGATCGCGTCGACCAGCGCATGCAGGCCGACGTCGCCGTCCGAATGCGCCAGGAAACCACGGGTGTGCGGCACCTTCAGGCCACACAGCCAGACGTGATCGCCTTCGCCGAACGCATGCACGTCGTAGCCGGTGCCGGTGCGGATATCGCCGAGCGCGGCCATCAGCCGGCTTTCCTCGCGCGCGAAATCTTCCGGGGTGGTCATCTTCATGTTGTTAGCATCGCCCTCGAAGGTCGACACCGTCAATCCCGCCCATTCGGCGATCGCGGCGTCGTCGGTGAAATCGTGCCGGCCTCCAGAGGCCGCGCGGCGGTGGGCGTCGAGGATCACATCGAAGCGGAACGCCTGCGGGGTCTGGGCGATCCGCAACACCGCGCGGTCCGGCGTCGCATCGACCGCGCCGTTGGCGTCGACCTGCTTGATGGTGTCAGTCACCGGGACCACAGGAAGCGCCGCGCCGGTCGTGCCTGCCGCGGTGATGGCGCGGGAGATCAGTTCCGGGGTGACGAAGCAGCGCGCGGCGTCATGGATCAGTACGATATCGGGCTTCAGCTCGGCCAAAGCCTCCAGGCCGGCGCGCACCGAGGCTTGCCGGGTGGCGCCGCCGCCAACCGCGGGGCGGAAATTCAGGCCGGCCACCGCCGCGTTGAACATCTCGGTGTCGTCGGGATTCGTCACCGGCTGCACCGCCATCACGCCCGGATGGGTGCAGAACGGCTCCATCGCCCGGGCGATCACCGGCCGTCCGGCGAGGGTGCGGTATTGCTTGGGACCGCCCGCGCCGGCGCGCAGGCCGCGACCGGCGGCGACGATAATGGCAGCAGTACGGGGCGAGTTCGGCATCGGATCAATTGATACGGAATTGGGATGGCCTGCGCTGGTCGCGCCGGTGCACAGCCCTTACCATGCCGGAGCAGGAAAGCAGCATGATTCCATCGCCGCAGCCGCCGCCGGCCGGGGACAATTGCTGCAACGCACTTGCATGTCAGATATGATTGGCTAAACTGTAGGCAATGATCTACAATGCTCAAACATTGAGCGAAGCCGAGCCTGCAACTGCGCTGGCTACCAAATGAGCAACGAGTGACGCGCCCGACTGTAACAGGTTCGCCGCCTTTGAGGATTGGCAATATTGCGGTGCCTGATCCGGTGTTCTTGGCGCCGATGACAGGCATTACCGATGCGCCGTTCCGCCGGCAAGTTGCCGAGCTGGGCGCTGGTCTGGTGGTGTCGGAGATGACCGCCAGCGAGGACCTGGTCGCCGGCCGCCGGATGTCGGTTCGTCGCTGCGACAAGGTCGGGCAGGGGCCGCACGTTGTCCAGCTTGCCGGCTGCGAGGCACGCTGGATGGCCGAGGGCGCCCGGATCGCGGAAGCTGGCGGCGCCGACATCATCGACATCAACATGGGCTGCCCGGCGCGGCACGTCACCGGCGGCCTGTCCGGCTCGGCGCTGATGCGCGATCTCGATCATGCGCTGACGCTGATCGAGGCGACGATTGGCGCGGTGCGGGTGCCAGTGACGCTGAAGATGCGGCTCGGCTGGGATGATCGCTCCCGCAACGCGCCCGAGCTGGCGCGACGTGCGCAGGACGCCGGGGTGCAGCTCGTCACGGTCCATGGCCGCACCCGGCAGCAATTCTACAAGGGCGAAGCCGATTGGAACGCGGTCCGCGCCGTCCGCGACGCGATCTCGATTCCGCTGGTGGTCAACGGCGACATCACCGGCCACGCCAGCGCGGTCGAGGCGTTGAACCGCTCCGGAGCCGACGCGGTGATGATTGGGCGCGGCGCCCAGGGGCGGCCGTGGCTGCCGGGGCAGGTCGGGCGCCAGCTCACCACCGGTCAGGTTGAGGCCGAGCCTCCGCTCGCCGCGCAGCGCGATTACTTGCGCACGCTCTACGACGACATTCTGGCGCTGTACGGCGTCAAAATCGGGCTGCGTCACGCCCGCAAACATCTCGGCTGGTCGCTCGAGGTGGCCGCTGCCAGCGCCGGCGCTCCGCCGTCGGTTCTGAAGAGCTGGCGCACCACGATCCTGACCGAAGAGAATCCGGCCCGCGTGCATAGCGCGCTCGCCGATGCCTACGATGATTTCGCCTGGAGGGCCGCCGCATGAACGCCATCGTCGAACCGCGCCGGGCGCAGCCGACCGACAGCGATGCGATCCTCAACGCGCTGCCGAATCCCGTGCTGCTGGTCGGCCCGGACGGCAAGATCGTCGACGCCAACATGGCGGCGGAATCGTTCTTTGAGATTTCAACGCAGTTGCTGCGGCGGCAGTCGCTGACCGATCTGGTGCCATTCGGCAGTCCGCTGCTGGCGCTGATCGAGCAGGTTCGCGTCGGGCATTCGCCGGTCAACGAATACAAGGTCGATCTCGGCACCCCGCGGATCGGTGCCGACCGCCAGGTCGATCTGCACGTCGCGCCGCTCAACGAACGGCCTGGCCACATCGTGGTGATGCTGCAGGAGCGCACCATCGCCGACAAGATGGACCGCCAGCTGACGCATCGCAGCGCCGCGCGCTCGGTGATCGCGCTCGCTGCCATGCTGGCGCATGAGATCAAGAACCCGCTGTCCGGTATCCGCGGCGCGGCGCAACTGCTGGAGCAGCAGGCCTCCGCCGAAGATCGGATGCTGACCCGGCTGATCTGCGATGAAGCCGACCGCATCGTCACGCTGGTCGACCGCATGGAAGTGTTCGGCGACGACCGTCCGGTCGCGCGCGGCCCGGTGAACATCCACTCGGTGCTGGATCACGTGAAGCGGCTGGCGCAGTCGGGCTTTGCCCGCAACATCAAGTTCATCGAGGACTACGACCCGTCGCTGCCGCCGGTGCTCGCCAATCAGGATCAACTGATCCAGGTGTTCCTCAATCTGGTGAAGAACGCTGCCGAGGCTGTGGTCGATCTCGGCTCCGATGGCGAGATCCAACTCACCACCGCGTTCCGCCCCGGCGTCCGGCTGTCGGTGCCGGGCAAGAAGACGCGGGTGTCGCTGCCGCTGGAATTCTGCGTGCGGGACAACGGTCCCGGCGTTCCCGAAGATCTGCTGCCGAACCTGTTCGATCCGTTCGTCACCACCAAGCCGTCCGGCTCCGGCCTCGGTCTTGCATTGGTAGCGAAGATCGTCGGCGATCACGGCGGCATCATCGAGTGTGAATCGCAGCCGCGCAAAACCACCTTCCGGGTGCTGATGCCGATGTTCAACACCGCTAAGGCCCTTCAATCCCCGAACGGCGAGGACGCGCCGGCGTCGTCCGATGCCTCACAGACTGCAAGATGAGGACTCCCAATGCCCGCAGGTAGTATTCTCGTCGCGGACGACGACACCGCCATCCGCACGGTACTCAACCAAGCGCTATCGCGCGCCGGCTACGAAGTGCGGCTGACCGGCAACGCGGCGACGCTGTGGCGTTGGGTGAGCCAGGGCGAGGGTGATCTGGTGATCACCGACGTAGTGATGCCGGATGAGAACGCATTCGATCTGCTGCCGCGGATCAAGAAGCTCCGCCCGAACCTGCCGGTCATCGTGATGAGCGCGCAGAACACTTTCATGACCGCGATCCGCGCATCGGAGAAGGGCGCCTACGAATATCTGCCGAAGCCGTTCGACCTGAAGGAACTGATCGCGATCGTTGGCCGCGCGCTCGCCGAGCCGAAGGAGCGGATCAGTAGCGCCAACGATGAAGGCGAGTTCGACTCGATCCCGCTGGTCGGCCGCTCGCCGGCGATGCAGGAAATCTATCGCGTTCTGGCGCGCCTGATGCAGACCGACCTCACGGTGATGATCACCGGCGAGTCCGGCACCGGCAAGGAGCTGGTGTCGCGGGCGCTGCACGACTACGGCAAGCGTCGCAACGGTCCGTTCGTGGCCGTCAACATGGCGGCGATCCCGCGTGATCTGATCGAATCCGAATTGTTCGGCCATGAGCGCGGCGCGTTCACCGGCGCCAACACCCGAGCCTCGGGCAGGTTCGAGCAGGCCGAAGGCGGCACGCTGTTTCTCGACGAAATCGGCGACATGCCGATGGAGGCGCAGACCCGGTTGCTGCGCGTGCTGCAGCAGGGTGAATACACCACGGTCGGCGGCCGCACCCCGATCAAGACCGACGTCCGGATCGTCGCGGCGTCGAACAAGGACCTCCGCGTCCTGATCCAGCAGGGCCTGTTCCGCGAAGACCTGTTCTTCCGCCTCAACGTGGTGCCGCTGCGGCTGCCGCCGCTGCGCGAGCACATCGAGGACCTGCCGGATCTGGTCCGGCACTTCTTTGCGCTGGCCGAGAAGGACGGCCTGCCGGCCAAGAAGCTCGACGCCGCGGCGCTGGAGCGGATGAAGCAGCATCGCTGGCCGGGCAACGTCCGCGAGCTCGAAAATCTCGCGCGCCGACTGGCGGCGCTGTACCCGCAGGAGGTGATCACCGCCTCGGTGATCGACGGAGAATTGGCGCCGCCGCCGGTGGTCGCGGGCGGCAACGCTCCGCACACCGTCGACAACCTCGGCGGCGCGGTCGAGATGTATCTGTCGTCGCACTTCTCGGGCTTCCCGAATGGTGTGCCGCCGCCCGGCCTCTACCACCGGGTGCTGCGCGAGATCGAAGTGCCGCTGCTCACCGCCGCGCTTGCGGCGACCCGCGGCAACCAGATTCGGGCCGCTGACTTGCTGGGGCTCAACCGCAACACCCTGCGGAAGAAGATCCGCGACCTCGACATTCAGGTCTACCGCACCGGCGGCTGAGACGCCGGGGCAAGCTTTTCGGCTGTGGACCGCGTACTCGCCCGAGGTGGCTCGGGCGAGGCGCCGCGATATTGTCGCAATTGAGCAACATTGTTGTAGGAATGCATCACACGGTCTGCCCAATTCGGCGGCCGAACGCATTCAATGATTATTGCCGGAATGACCAGCGCAGAGACGTCGGCCCAACCCGTTGACGACCCCTCGATTGCCGAGCCGCGGCTGCGCACCTGGCGCAAGCTGCTGGCCCCGATGGCGGTCGGCATTGCGCTGTTCTCGGCGTTCCTGACCTTCATCGTCCTGACCGGCCTGACGCCGATCGCGCCGACCCGGGAAGTGGTCGTCAGTTTCCTGCTGATCAACGCCGTCACCATCCTGCTGCTGCTCGGCATCATCGCCCGCGAGGTCTGGAAGGTGGTCCAGGCCCGCCGGCGGGGGCGGGCGGCGTCGCGGCTGCACATCCAGATCGTCAGCCTGTTTTCGGTGATCGCGGTGCTGCCGGCGGTGCTGGTCTCGATCGTCGCCAACGTCACGCTCGACCGCGGCCTCGACCGGCTGTTCTCCGGCCCGACCCGGGCCGTGATCCAGAACTCGCTGATCGTCGCCAATGCCTATCTGCACGAGCACGGCCAGCTGATCCGCGGCGACATCCTCGGCATGGCCAACGACATCTCGCACGCCCGGGCGCTGTTCGACCTCGACCGCAAATCCTTCCGCGAATTCCTGACCAACGACGCGGCCACCCGCAACCTGCCGGGCGCGATGCTGATCGACAAGGATCGCAACATCCTGGAGGCGGCGCAGAACGGCATCCGCCGCGACTTCGACGTGCCGGCGCCGGAGTTTCTGAAGAACGTCGACGACACCGAACCGCAGATCGCGGTGTTCATCGAGGCCAATTACGTCGCCGCGGTGATCCGGCTGAAGGGCTTCGAAGACACCTTCCTGTACGTCGCGCGCTTCCTCGATCCGCACGTCGTGGCGCAGTTGCGCCAGACCCAGGCCAGCGTCGCCGAATATTCCGAGCTCGAAGCGCGCCGGCTCGGCGTTCAGGTGGCTTTCGCGCTGATGTTCACCGTGATCGCGCTTACGGTGCTGATGTCGGCGGTGCTGATCGGCCTGAACTTCGCCAACTGGCTGGTGGCGCCGATCCGCCGTCTGATGGGCGCAGCGCATCTGGTCTCGACCGGCGACCTGCACGTCCAGGTGCCGGTGTCGAAATCCGAGGGCGACCTGTCGCAGCTCGGCATGACCTTCAACAAGATGACCCAGGAGCTGCGCACCCAGCGCGACGAACTGGTCAGCGCCAGCGAACTGATCGACAGCCGGCGCCGCTTCATCGAGGCGGTGCTGTCGTCAGCCAGCGCCGGCATCATCGGCGTCGATGGCTCGCTGTCGATCGGCATCCTCAACCGCTCGGCCGAGAAGCTGATCGGCCACGCCGAGGCCGAAGCGCTCGGCCATCCGCTGTCCGAGATCATCCCCGAGCTCGACGAGATCATGGCCAATGCGCGCGAGGGATCGCAGCGCCTGGTGCAGGGCCAGATCACCATCATCCGCGACGGTCGCGAACGCATCCTCAACGTCCGCGTCACCGCCGAGCAGACCGGCCACACCAGCGACAGCTACATCATCACGCTCGATGACATCACCGAGCTGGTGTCGGCTCAGCGCACCTCGGCCTGGGGCGACGTCGCGCGCCGCATTGCGCACGAGATCAAGAATCCGCTGACGCCGATCCAGCTCTCTGCGGAGCGGATCAAGCGCAAGTTCGGCAAGGTGATCGTCGAGGACAAGAGCATCTTCGAGCAGTGCACCGACACCATCGTCCGTCAGGTCGACGACATCCGGCGCATGGTCGACGAATTCTCGCGGTTTGCCCGGATGCCGAAGCCGGTGATCGAGGGCGAGGATGTCGGCGACACCGTGCGGCAGGTGGTGTTCCTAATGCGCGTCGGGCATCCCGACGTCGACATCGAAACGGAGATCCAGGACGAGCCGCTGCACGCGCGGTTCGACCGCCGCCTGATCTCGCAGGCGCTCACCAACATCATCAAGAACGCCACCGAGGCGATCGAGGCTGTGCCCGAGGAAGAACTCGGCAAGGGCAAGATCGAAGTGGTGGCGGCACGCGACGGCGACTTCGTCGTGATCGACGTGATCGACAACGGCATCGGTCTGCCCAAAGAAAGCCGTTCGCGGCTGCTCGAACCCTACGTCACCACCCGTGAGAAAGGCACCGGCCTCGGTCTTGCGATCGTCGGACGCGTGCTGGTCGACCACGGCGGCGGCATTGAACTCAACGACGCATCCCACGTTCGTCCAGGCCAGCGCGGTGCATGGATGCGCCTCCGATTCGCGATGTCCGGTCAGCCGGCATCACCTCCCGGATCGGGTGAACCAAAACAGCAGGCCGAGAACGAACCAAGGATAGCGGCTGCCAGCGGCAGCTAAAGCGACAGGCGCGACCATGGCGAATGATATTCTGATCGTCGACGATGAAGCGGACATCCGCGATCTCGTTGCCGGTATTCTCGAGGACGAAGGTTTCTCCACGCGCACCGCGCGCGACAGCGATTCGGCGTTGGCCGAAATCGCCAACCGGCGGCCGAACCTGATCTTCCTCGACATCTGGCTGCAGGGCAGCAAACTCGACGGTCTGCAATTGCTGGAGCAGATCAAGAAAGATCACACCGACGTCCCGGTGGTGATGATCTCCGGCCATGGCAACATCGAAACCGCGGTCGCGGCGATCAAGCGTGGTGCTTACGACTTTATCGAAAAGCCGTTCAAATCCGACCGGCTGATTCTGGTGGCGACGCGCGCGCTCGAAACCTCGCGGCTGAAGCGCGAAGTGCGCGAGCTGAAGCAGCTCGCGCCGTCGGCCTCGACGCTGGTCGGCCGCTCCGCCTGTATCAATCAGCTGCGCCAGACCATCGAGCGCGCCGCCAAGGCCAACAGCCGGATCCTGATCGTCGGCCCGTCCGGCGCCGGCAAGGAGCTGGCGGCGCGGACGCTGCACAATTCGTCGTCGCGCGCCGAGGGGCCGTTCGTGGTGATCAACGCCGCGGCGATCACCCCGGAGAAAATGGAAATCGAGCTGTTCGGCGTCGAAGCCAACGGCGAGCATTCGCGCAAGGCCGGCGCGCTCGAAGAAGCGCACGGCGGCACGTTGTTCATCGACGAAATCGCCGACATGCCGCGCGAGACCCAGAACAAGATTCTGCGTGTGTTGGTCGAGCAGACTTTCCAGCGCTGCGGCGGCACCACCAAAGTCAATGTCGACGTCCGCATCATCTCGTCGACGGCGCGCAACCTCGAAGAGGAAATCGCCGCCGGCCGTTTCCGAGAAGATCTGTATCACCGGCTGTCGGTGGTGCCGATCCGCGTCCCGCCGCTGTCCGAGCGCCGCGACGACATTCCGGAACTGATCGAGTACTTCATGGAGCAGATCTCGGCGGCGACCGGCCTGCCGCGCCGGCAGATCGGCCAGGACGCGATGGCGGTGCTGCAATCGCATGTCTGGCCCGGCAATGTCCGCCAGCTCCGCAACAACGTCGAGCGGCTGATGATTCTGGCCGGCGGCGGCCCGGATGCGGTGATCACCGCCGACATGCTGCCGCAGGATGTCGGCTCGATGGTGCCGACGATGCCGACCGGCAATAACGGCGAGCACATCATGGGCCTGCCGCTGCGCGAGGCCCGCGAGGCGTTCGAGCGCGATTATCTGATCGCGCAGATCAGCCGGTTCTCCGGCAACATCTCGCGCACCGCCGAATTCGTCGGCATGGAGCGCTCGGCGTTGCACCGCAAGCTCAAGGCGCTCGGCGTCGGCTAAGTCGTCCTTCCATTCATATCTCAGACCTGGATTCAATCGATGTCGCGCATCGCCTATGTCAACGGCCGTTATCTCGACATGCGCGATGCGAGCGTGAACATCGAAGATCGCGGCTATCAGTTCGCCGACGGCGTCTATGAGGTCTGTGAAGTGCACGGCGGCAAGCTGATCGACATGCCGCGGCACCTGGCTCGGCTGCAGCGTTCGCTCGGCGAATTGCGGATCAAGGAGCCGATGCCGCTCGCGGCCTTGTCGGTCGTGATGCACGAAGTGGTGCGGCGCAACCGGGTGAATTACGGCATCGTCTACCTGCAAGTTACGCGCGGTGTGGCGCGGCGCGATCACGGCTTTCCGGCCGCGTCGGTGAAGCCCGCCGTGGTGGTGACGGCGCGCAGCCTCGATCCGGCCAAGGGGCAGGCCAACGCCGCTCACGGCATCAAGGTGATCACGCTGCCGGAGAACCGCTGGTCGCGGGTCGATATCAAGTCGACGGCGCTGCTACCGAACGTGCTGGCCAAGCAGGCGGCGCGCGAGGCCGGCGCCTATGAGGCGTGGTACGTCGACCGCGACGGTTATGTCACCGAAGGCTCCTCCAGCAACGCCTGGATCGTCACCAAGGAGGGCCGGGTGGTGACCCGCTCGGCCGAGGCCGGCATTCTCCCCGGCGTCACCCGTGCGGTTCTGATGGATGCGTTCGAAGCGCTGCAGGTTCGGTTCGAGGAGCGGCCGTTCACGCCGGCTGAGGCCGCGGGTGCCGCCGAGGCGTTCGTCACCGCGTCCAGCCAGATCGTGATGCCGGTGGTGGCGATCGACGGGCAGGCGATTGGCGACGGCAAGCCGGGCGCATTGGCCAAACGTCTAAGAGAGCAGTTTCACCGATTTGCGGTGTTTTCTTAAGCTTTGCGGCGCGGGGAGCATCCACTCGGGGTTTTAGTTGCTTGCTTAAAAGCCATGCCTACCCTCTAATCGGATGTCGGCTTCCGGAGGGGGATCTCGGAGGAGTCGGCAACCGGGGTGGAGCTCCGATAGAGAGACGCGCACCGGCAAGAAAAGACAAAACCAATTGCGGGATAAAAAATGGCGGCAGACCGCGCACAAAACCTTCAAGACACTTTCCTCAACCACGTACGCAAGACAAAGACTCCCCTGACGATCTTTCTGGTCAACGGGGTGAAGTTGCAGGGTATTGTCACCTGGTTCGATAATTTTTGCCTTTTGTTGCGGCGCGACGGTCATTCGCAGCTCGTCTACAAACACGCGATCTCGACGATCATGCCGGGGGCGCCGATCCAGCTGTTCGAAAGCGGCGAGGACTCGCCAGCTTGAGGCGGGCCTGATTGGAACCCCGCAGCATTGACGAGGGCGCCGATCGTCCGCGATCGGGGCAGGGCGGAGAGACCGGACGAGTCATCGTTGTCGGTCCGTATTTGCGCGCGCGCCGGGGCGATCCGGACGCCGCGGATACGGCTGTCCGCGACAACGACGCGCGGCTCGATGAAGCTGCGGGTCTTGCGCGCGCCATCGACCTCGACGTCGTCGAGGCGGTGCTCACGCCGATCAGCCAGATTCGTCCCGCGACCTATCTCGGCAAGGGCAAGGTCGAAGAGATCGTCGGGCTGATTGCCGCGCACGAAGCCGACCTCGTGGTGATGGATTGCGCGCTGTCGCCGATCCAGCAGCGCAACCTGGAGAAGGCCTGGAACGCCAAGGTGCTCGATCGCACCGGCCTGATCCTGGAAATCTTCGGGCGCCGCGCCAAGACCCGCGAAGGCACGCTTCAGGTCGAATTGGCGCATCTCAACTATCAGCGCTCGCGCTTGGTGCGCTCGTGGACCCACCTCGAGCGCCAGCGCGGCGGCTTCGGCTTCATGGGCGGCCCTGGCGAGACCCAGATCGAGGCCGACCGCCGGCTGATCGGCGAGCGCATCACCAAGCTCGAGGCCGAGCTGAAGAAGGTGCAGGCGACGCGGCGGCTGCATCGCGCCGGCCGGCAGCGCGTGCCGTATCGTGTGGTCGCGCTGGTCGGCTACACCAACGCCGGCAAGTCGACGCTGTTCAACCGTCTGACGCGGGCCGACGTGCAGGCGGCCGACATGCTGTTCGCAACGCTCGACCCGACGCTGCGCGCGATCCAGCTGCCGCATGGCGGCAAGGCGATGCTGTCCGACACTGTCGGCTTCATCTCCAATCTGCCGACCCAGCTCGTGGCCGCATTCCGGGCGACGCTGGAAGAGGTGCTGGAAGCCGATCTGATCCTGCACGTCCGCGACATCAGCCACGAGGATGCCGAAGCGCAGCAGCACGACGTCGACAACGTGCTGCGCCAGCTCGGCGTCGATGCGGCGAGCGGCCGAATTGTCGAAGTCTGGAATAAGATCGACCGCTTCGAGCCCGAGCAGCGCGACGAGCTGAAGAACATCGCGGCGCGCCGGCCCGAGGATCATCCGTGCCTCTTGGTGTCTGCGGTGAGCGGTGAGGGCGTCGATGACCTTCTGCTGGCGATCGAGCAGCGCCTGGCGGCCACCCGCACCGTGCTCGATCTGTCAATCGATGCGGCGGACGGGGCCGGGGTGAGCTGGCTCCATCGCAATACCGAGGTGCTGGCGAAGGATCTGGTCGACGGCCGTTACGCCATGACGGTGCGGGTCGAAGACAACAAGCGCGACGTCGTGATCGACCGTTTCGGCGCGGTGCCGCGGCCGGATTGAGGGCGCGAATCAGCGCTTTGCGAAAGCGCCGGTCGCGGCAATTTCGGCGCCTTTCGCGAAGGCTTTTCGCGGCCGTCGAAAACGCCCCGTAAGTCTTTGGAAAAACGAGCGGAAAAACCTTTGAAAACCGCGTCCGAAAGGGTGGTTCACAACACCCCGATACGCTATACGGATCCGATCAGATTCTGACCGGAATTCACCCTTGTCCGACAAAGACGACGAGAAGCCCGGGGAGCCGCTGGCGCCCTCGGATATTCGCCCCGTATCCATTCTCGACGAGATGAAGCGCAGCTATCTCGATTACGCGATGAGCGTGATCGTGGCGCGAGCGCTGCCGGATGCGCGCGACGGGTTGAAGCCGGTGCATCGCCGTATCCTCTACGGGATGTACGAGAACGGCTTCGAGTGGAACAAGCCGTATCGCAAGTCGGCGCGCACGGTCGGCGACGTCATCGGTAAGTATCACCCGCACGGCGACCAGTCGGTGTACGACGCGCTGGTCCGCATGGCGCAGAACTTCTCGATGCGCGTGCCGCTGATCGACGGTCAGGGCAATTTCGGTTCGGTCGACGGCGATATGCCGGCGGCGATGCGGTACACCGAATCCCGCCTGACCAAGATCGCGCAGACGCTGCTCGACGATATCGACAAGGACACCGTCGACTTCCAGCCGAACTACGACAATTCGGAGAGGGAGCCGCAGGTTCTTCCGGCCAAGTTCCCGAACCTGTTGGTGAACGGCGCTGGCGGCATCGCGGTCGGCATGGCGACCAACATCCCGCCGCACAATCTCGGCGAGGTGATCGACGCCTGTATCGCGCTGATCGACGATCCGGCGCTGTCGATCGACGATCTCAACAAGATCGTGCCGGGTCCGGACTTCCCGACCGGCGGCATCATTCTCGGCCGCGCCGGCATCCGCGCCGCCTATCAGACCGGCCGTGGCTCGATCGTGATGCGTGGCAAGGTCGAGATCGAGACCGTCCGCAAGGACCGTGAAGCGATCATCGTCACCGAGATTCCGTATCAGGTGAACAAGGCCACGATGGTCGAGCGCATCGCCGAGCTGGTGCGCGAGAAGAAGATCGAAGGCATCGGCGATCTGCGCGACGAATCCGACCGCGACGGTTTCCGCGTGGTGATCGAGCTGCGCCGCGACGCGGTGCCGGAGGTCGTGCTCAACCAGCTCTACAAGTTCACACCGCTGCAGACCAATTTCGGCGCCAACATGGTGGCGCTGGAAGGCGGCCGGCCGCAGCTGATGAACCTGAAGGATCTGCTGACGGTCTTCGTCGCGTTCCGCGAACAGGTCGTCACCCGCCGCACCAAATTCCTGCTGAACAAGGCGCGCGATCGCGCCCACATCTTGGTCGGCCTCGCGATCGCGGTTGCGAATATCGACGAGATCATTCGCGTGATCCGTAATTCGCCCGATCCGAACACGGCGCGCGAGACCCTGATGTCGCGCGACTGGCCGGCGGCCGATGTCGCGGCGATGATCACGCTGATCGACGATCCGCGCCACAAGCTCAACGAGGACGGCACCGCGCGGCTGTCGTTCGAACAGGCCAAAGCGATCCTCGATCTGCGGCTGCAGCGCCTCACCGCGCTGGGACGCGAAGAGATTTCCGAAGAGCTCGACAAGCTCGCGGTCGAAATCGCTGACTATCTGGAAATCCTGCGTTCGCGGGCGCGGGTGCAGTCGATCGTCAAGACCGAGCTCGGCGAGGTCAAGGCCGAGTTCGCAACGCCGCGCCGGACCGAGATCGTCGAGCAGGAAGGCGAGGTCGAAGACGAAGACCTGATCCAGCGCGAGGACATGGTGGTGACCGTGTCGCACGCCGGCTACGTCAAGCGGGTGCCGCTGTCGACCTATCGGGCGCAGCGCCGCGGCGGCAAGGGCCGCTCCGGCATGGCCACCCGCGAGGAGGATTTCGTCTCGCGGCTGTTCGTCGCCTCGACGCACACACCGGTGCTGTTCTTCTCGTCGCGCGGCCAGGTCTACAAGGAGAAGGTCTGGCGGTTGCCGCTGGCGCCGCCGAACGGCCGTGGCAAGGCGCTGATCAACATCCTGCCGCTGGAGCAGGGCGAGCGCATCACCACGATCATGCCGCTGCCGGAAGACGAAGCCTCGTGGAGCGAGCTCGACGTGATGTTCGCCACCACCGGCGGCAACGTCCGCCGCAACAAGCTGTCCGACTTCGTCGACGTCCGACGCTCCGGCATCATCGCGATGAAGCTCGACGAGGGCGAGGCGATCGTCGACGTGCAGATCTGCACCGAGCGCGACGACGTGCTGCTGACCGCCGCCGGCGGCCAGTGCATCCGCTTCCCGGTGCCGGAAGTTCGCGTGTTC
>NZ_QTKI01000788.1:0-704 GCF_010820945.1 Rhodopseudomonas sp. BR0C11 | reverse complement strand
CCATCGGGGGCGGGAAGCGATCGCGGCCTGGAAGCGCGCGGCACTCGACAAGTATCGGATGCAAATGGAGCCACTGACGATCGAACGGGCCGCACAGACCGCGATCGTTACGGCCCATGTCGCAGGTGATTTTCCGGGTAGTCCCGCGCGGCTGACCTATCGGTTCGGTCTCGGCGAGGATGGCATCACCTCGCTCGAGATCGGCGCATAGTCCGCTAGGCCGCCAGATCGGCCACCACAGCGTCCAGCACCGGGAAGCCCTCTTGCGTCACGCGCAAGCGGCCGTCGGCGTCGACCGCGATCGCGCCCTCTTCGCGCAGCAGCGCGATCCGGGAGGGATCGAGCGGACGGCCGGACAGTAGCTGATAGCGCTGCGGATCGATGCCTTCGGCGAGCCGCAGCCCCATCAGCCGGAATTCGTCGGCCCGCCCTTCGCTGGTGAGGCGTTCGTCGGCGATCAGCCCGTGGCCGGTGGCTTCCACCCGCATCAGCCAGCTCTCGGGGCGTTTCTCGGTGGCGGTGGCGTAGCGCACCGCGCCGATATCGAGCCGGCCGTGGGCGCCGGGGCCGATCCCGGCATATTCTTGGCCGCGCCAGTAGATCAGATTATGCCGGCACTCCGCGCCCGGGCGGGCGTGGTTGGAAATCTCGTAGGCCGGCAGCCCGAGTTCGGCGCAAACTGATTGAGTGACGTCGTACAGCGC
>NZ_QTKI01000787.1:0-705 GCF_010820945.1 Rhodopseudomonas sp. BR0C11 | reverse complement strand
CAACAGGAGGCCGGCGTCAAGGTCGACTGGGGCACCATCACCACCACCGCAGCGGTGTTCCAGATCGCCCGTCCGAGCCTGATCACCACGGCCGCCAATGCGCAGGCCTACGACGGCGAGCAGCGCAACAGAGGCCTGGAGCTGAACGTCTATGGCCTGATCCTGCCCGGGCTGCGCGGCATGGCGAGTGCGACGTTCATCAATCCCGAACTCACCAATCCGACCGACCCGACGCAGCGTGGCAATGCCGCGGCAGGCGTACCCGACAGGACGTTCTCCGCTGGGTTCGATTGGGATACGCCATGGGTCCGCGGGCTCGCGCTTAACGGTCGAGTGATCCACACCGGCAGCGCCTATCTGACCACGGCCAACACGCTGAGCTTCCCGGGCTGGACCCGTCTCGATATCGGCGCGCGCTACACCACGACGGCACTTACCGGCAAACCGGTCACCTTCCGCGCCAATATCGAGAACGTCACCGGCGAGACCTATTGGCTCACCACCGGCACCTACGTCACCGTGGGTGCGCCGCGCACCTATCTGCTCTCGGCGGCGTTCGACTTCTGATCGAACGCGCGCAGCGCTCGCAATGACTTCATGCCCGGCCTTCGTGCCGGGCATCCACGTGTCGGAGGCCTGTCGTCCGGCACGCGATCTTCAAGCCAACAAGGAGCACGACATGAACAAGCTCGGTCTCGCGGTCGT
>NZ_QTKI01000786.1:0-706 GCF_010820945.1 Rhodopseudomonas sp. BR0C11 | reverse complement strand
GTTCTGCGCCAGATAGTCCGCGATCCGCGCCGCATTGGCAGTCTGCTGGCGGATGCGCAGCGGCAGCGTCTCGACGCCCTGAATCAACTGAAACGCGTTCTGCGGCGACAACGCCGGACCAAGGTCGCGCAACAGGCCGGCGCGCGCCGCAAACGCATAGGCAACCGGACCGAACGGCCGGGCGATGTCCGGCCAGTTGCGGCCGTTGTAGGATGGATCGGGGCCTTTGATCAGCCGATGACGGTCGGCAAACTCTTCCCACGGGAACTGGCCGCTATCGATGATGACGCCGCCAATCGTGGTGCCGTGCCCGCCGATATATTTGGTGGCTGAATGCACCACGATGGCCGCGCCATGCTCGATCGGCCGCGCCAGTAGCGGCGCCGCGGTGTTGTCGATGATCAGCGGAATGCCGAAGCTGCGGCCGATGTCGGCGACTTCGCGGATCGGAAACACGTTGAGCTTCGGATTCGGCAGAGTCTCGCCGAAATACAGCCGGGTGCGATCGTCGGTGGCGGCGCGGAACGCCTCGGGGTCGGACGGATCGACAAAACGCGCCTCGATGCCGAACTGCTTCAGCCGGTTGGCGAAGAAATTCCAGGTGCCGCCGTAGAGATCGGTGCCGGTGACGATGTTGTCGCCGGCCTGCACCAACGTCAGCACCGACAGCGCCACCGCAGCCTGACCCGATGCCAGCGCCAGCGCC
>NZ_QTKI01000785.1:0-722 GCF_010820945.1 Rhodopseudomonas sp. BR0C11 | reverse complement strand
GTCGGGACGGCCCTCGATGCCGCCTTCGAGCACGGCCTTGAGCGATTTGTAGGATGCATCGTTGCCGTCGAACGACAGATCGTCGCAGAACACGATGAATCGGAAGTCGGAGGCGCGCAGCAGCGTCATCAGCGCCGGCAGGCTCTCAATGTCCTCGCGGTGAATTTCGATCAGCTTCAGCCGGCCGGCGACGTCGGGCCGCGCGTTGACATGCGCGTGAGCGGCTTTGACCAGCGACGATTTGCCCATCCCGCGCGCGCCCCACAACAGCGCGTTATTGGCGGGCAGGCCGGTCGCGAACCGCTCGGTATTTTCGATCAGCGTGTCGCGCATCCGGTCGACGCCCTGCAGCAGCGACAGATCGACCCGGCTGACCCTGGGAACCGGTGCGAGACGCCCCTCCGGCTGCCAGATGAACGCATCGGCCGAATTCAGCGCGGCATCGGCCGGGGGGGCGGAAGTGCCCGCCAGGTGGGCGGAAATGCCCTCCAGGGCGGTGGCGATCCGCCCCAGCAATCCGCCGTCGAGGGGCGCGCCGGGGGATGTCCCCGACGGGCGGCGCTTTGTCGCCACTGCACGGGCGGGCTTGCGGGTGGCGGACTTCGGGGCGGCTTTGGCGGGGCGGGATTTTGTCTTTTTGGCCATGCTTGCACTTCCTGATGCCGCAGCCATATCGGGCCATGTCACCCCCGGCAACCCACGGAAATGGGAGCGCTATGAGG
>NZ_QTKI01000784.1:0-736 GCF_010820945.1 Rhodopseudomonas sp. BR0C11 | reverse complement strand
CAGGGCAGCGCCGGCCGCGCCAGCCAGACCGACCCCACGCTCGGCACCTACGGCACCGACCAGGCCTCGGTGATCGGCCAGATCAACGCGCCGATCTACGACGGCGGCACTGCCGCGTCGCAGACCCGGCAATCGAAGGAACTGGCAGCGCAGAGCCGCTCGGTGCTCGACCTGGTGCGCAACCAGACCCGCACTGCGGCGATCGGCGCCTGGGTGTCGAATGAGGGCGCCAAGATCGCGGTGAGCGCCGCGGAATCCGAAGTGCGTGCTGCCGAAATCGCACTGCAGGGTGTCAGCCGCGAAGCCCAGGGCGGCCAGCGCACCACCGTCGACGTGCTGAACTCCCAGCAGGATCTGATCCAGGCGAAAGCCCGGCTGATCGGCGCGCAGCGCGACCGCGTGGTCGCGTCCTATACGCTGCTCAGCGCCATCGGCCGCCTCGACGTCCAGAACCTCGGCCTGAACACCCCGGACTATCTGCCCGACGTGCACTACCAGCAGGTCCGCGACGCCTGGCACGGCCTGCGCACCCCGTCGGGACAGTAAGCGTCGATCTACGACCTTCGACGACGCTGCGGGAGACGCACACAGCGTCCCCGCTCCCGTCATGGCCGGGCTTGACCCGGCCATCCACGACTTTCGCGCAGACGCTCAGCAAACCATGGCTGCCCGGACGAGCCTGGGCACGACGCCTGCAAGGCGCCCCGTTTTCTAACGACGGTCCGAGAGCGCTTCA
>NZ_QTKI01000783.1:0-739 GCF_010820945.1 Rhodopseudomonas sp. BR0C11 | reverse complement strand
CGACACTCTCTGTTACCTGCTCGACATGGCGCGGATGGAGGCTCGGGAGATCGTTCGCCGGCGGCGCAATTCCAGCGCCGAATGAACAAGTTCCCCGATCCTGCTGATCAAGCGGGAGTTTTCAGTCTGGTTTCATATCTAAGATGAGGTTCTGTGGAGCCGTTCGGCAGTACAACGTCGGCCGATGCCGACACTGTCACGAGGCGGTTGCAGTTTACGTCTAATTAACCGAACCAGTTCACGATTCGAACGTCGGAGCGGGCCGGATGTACGTCCGCTCCTGGACAATGGCTCGAGGCTCACCGCTTCGGGCCGTTGGCTTTTTTGGAAGGCGTTTCCCTCAGCTCAGCGACACCAGCCCGCCGCCATGGCGCTCAAGCCTTCCGGCGAGTTCGAGTTCGAGCAGCACGGTGCGCACCATCGCCGGTGGGATGCCGCTCAATCGGATCAGGTCGTCGATCCCGACCGGGCTCGGGCCGAGCAGCGACAGGATGCGGGTGCGGTCGCCGGCGTCGGGCTCGCCGGTGGGCGGAGCGTGCTCCGGCTCGCGGCCGGGCGTCTCCAGCGGCCGCTCCAGGATTGATGCGACTGCCGCGACGATGTCGGCGGCCGAGGTGATCAGCGTTGCGCCTTGCTTGATCAGGTCGTTGGTGCCGGCGGCGCGCGGATCGAGCGGCGAGCCCGGCACGGCGAACACCTCGCGGCCTTGATCTGCGGCACGCCGCGCGGTGATCAGCGA
>NZ_QTKI01000782.1:0-745 GCF_010820945.1 Rhodopseudomonas sp. BR0C11 | reverse complement strand
TCGCCGATCCGTTCGACGCGCATCTGCGTCTGTTGATCAGCGGCCTGAAGGACTTCCGCCCCAAGCCGTGGCCGCAGCGCTTCCGCGAGATCCAGGCCGCCGGCGGTCGCATCCAGTTCGAGCAGGCGCGGATCCAGCAGGGCGAGATGGTGGCGGTCGCGACCGGCTCGCTCGGGCTGACCGCGCAGGGCTATGTCGACGGCGAATTGCAGATGGTGGCGACCGGGCTCGACCAGGTGATCCCCAAGCTCGGCATAGACAAGATGCTGGAGCAGGGCGTGTCGCAATCGACGCTCGACCGGCTGGCGCCCGGCGTCCGCGCCAAGGATGTCAATAACGTGCTCGGCGCGCTCGACCGCGCCATTCCGGGCCTCGGCCAGGTGGTGCGCAAAAATGCGAATGTCGCCGCCGTCGCCGGCATCGACGCGCTCGGCCAGGAGACCACGCTGGAAGGCCGCCCCGCCCGCGCCGTCCCGCTGCGCTTCGTCGAAGGCGCCGTGATGCTCGGCCCGCTCAAGGTGGGGCAGACCAAGCCGCTGTTCTGAGGCAACGCTTAGTAAGCGGCGCCCCGCGGGCCGTTTGAAGTAAGCGTTCCCGCGATCCGCAGCGCGCTCCCTCTCCCGCTTGCGGGAGAGGGTTGGGGTGAGGGCGCCTCAGGCAGTGAGTCGGTTAATCGCGGAGAGGAGTGCCCTCACCCGGATCGCTATGCGATCCGACCTCTCCCCCCAGCGGGGGAGGTGACAGA
>NZ_QTKI01000781.1:0-752 GCF_010820945.1 Rhodopseudomonas sp. BR0C11 | reverse complement strand
GCCCGGGAAACGCCGCGCGGAAGTAAGCCTGCTCCGACATCAGCACGATGTCGCACAGCAGAGCCAGCGAGAAGCCGGCGCCGGCGGCCGATCCGTTCACTGCGGCGATCACCGGCTTCTCGGCGGTGAGCAACAGCTTGGCCCAGCCGTGCGTCACCTGCATCCGCCGCCGCACCTGCGGCGCGGCGCGCTCGCCCATATTGTTGATATCACCGCCGGCGCAGAACGCCCCCTCGCTGCCGGTGATCACCAGACAGCGTACGGTGGGATCGGAGAGCAATTCCGGGATGCGGAGTTCGAGATGCTGCTTGACCGCCGGTTGCAGTGCATTGCGCGTCGATGGGCTGTTGAGGCGAACCACCATGACGTCGGCATGGCGTTCGAACACGACGGCATCGCCGTCGGCTGCGCTGTTTGCAGGCATGTGTTTCCACCCTTGTTTTGTTTCCGGTGACGATAACGCAGTCGGCCAGATTTGCGAAAATGATTTTCGCAATGCTAAAACGCGTTCAAGCAACAACACGAACAGGGTGGGAGCGCGACATGCAATTGACGGCGGGCTTGCGCAAGGCGACCGCGTTCCGCGCCGACGACATCGCGCTCGTGACCCCCGAGCGTAACTTCAGCCATGACGAGGTACTGGACCGGGTGGCGCGGCTCGCAAGCGTGTTCCGCCGCTTCGGCATTGAAGCCGGGGAACGGGTTGCGATCCTGGCGGCCAACGGCAACGCGTACATTGAGTGCTATTTCGC
>NZ_QTKI01000780.1:0-764 GCF_010820945.1 Rhodopseudomonas sp. BR0C11 | reverse complement strand
GCGGCCCGCCCGGCCGCCATCGCCGGCGCCGCGATGAGTGATCGCGCCACCTTGCCCCTGCATGGCCGCCGCGCGATGGTCACCGGCGCCGCCCAGGGCATCGGACTCGCGATTGCGCGCACGCTGGCGCTAAAGGGCGCGCAGGTCGTGCTGGTCAACCTCAAGCACGAGTCCGGCGAAGCGGCGGCACGCGCGATCAGGGACGCCGGCGGCGATGCGCGCTTCATCGTCGGCGACATGAGCGACGAGGCCGCGATCGCCGCAACGGTGGCGGCGAGCGCCGCCGCGATCGGCGGGCTCGATATCCTGGTCAACAACGCCGCGCCGACGCAGCGGGCGCGGCCGCCATTCGCCGAGCAGAGCGCCGAGCTGTGGGATGCCACCGAAGCGGTGATGCTGCGCGGCTACATGCTCACCGCACAGGCGGCACTGCCGCATCTGGCGCAAGCCGGCGGCGCGATCGTCAACCTGTCGTCGGTGCTGGCGCGCAGCGTCGCGCATGAGACCGCCGCCTATCACGTCGCCAAGGCCGGCGTCGAACAGCTCACCCGCTATCTCGCCTGGCACCTCGGCCGCAGCGGCGTGCGGGTCAATGCGGTGGCGCCCGGCGTAGTCGATCGCGATGTCGGCGCCAAGCTCAGCGACGACCCAGTCAATCGCGCGGTGCTCGAAGCCGCGGTGCCGCTCGGCCGCGCCGCCACCGGGGCCGAGATCGCCGAGGTGGTGGCGTTCCTGTGTTCGCCGGCGGCCGGCTACATCACCGG
>NZ_QTKI01000779.1:0-775 GCF_010820945.1 Rhodopseudomonas sp. BR0C11 | reverse complement strand
CCGGCGAGCTCGGCCTCTCCCGCGACGGCGCCGAAGTGGCACGCGGCGATCTTCGGACCGAACCCGGCCGCGCCGCGATCGAACAGTTCTTCGCCGGCTATTGCGCCGACGAGCTGCGCGGACCGCCGAAGCTGCTGGCCGGCCAAGGCCACAGCTTCTCGGACGTCGCCCGCAAGGTGGTGTCGATCATCAACCTGGCCAGCGTCGCGGCACTGGAAGCCATGATCGGCCGCCCGGTCGATCCGCTGCGATTCCGCGGCAACCTCTATGTCCAGGGCTGGCCGGCTTGGCACGAATTCGACCTGATGGACCAGACGCTGCTGATCGGCAACGCCAAGCTCAAGGTCGTCAAACGCATCGTCCGCTGCGCCGCCACCAATGTCGATCCGCAGACCGCCGCCCGCGACATGGCGATCCCCGAGACCCTGCAGCAGAACCTCGGCCACGCCGATTGCGGGGTCTATGCCGAAGTGATCGAAGCCGGCGACCTCGCGCAGGGCGATGCTGTGCAGGTCGAGCAGGCGACATTGTTCGCTTAGCTTGCTTGCAAGATCGTACTCAACACCCCTGACGTCATCGCCGGGCTCGACCCGGCGATCCATCTTCTTCGAAGAGGCGCGCTTCGCGCGCGATGGATGCGCGGGCCTTCGCCGCGCCGAAGCGGCTTCGGCCGCGCAGGCGGGTCGAGCCCGCGCATGACGATCGCGTGCGGGAAAGCGCCTCGTATCAGCTCGACGGCATCACGTAGGCGTAGATGCGGCTCTTCGAATACACC
>NZ_QTKI01000078.1:0-14777 GCF_010820945.1 Rhodopseudomonas sp. BR0C11 | reverse complement strand
CGGCGAGACCATCGCCAAGATGTCGGAGATCTCCTCGAAGATTGCTGCGGCAGTTGAACAGCAAGGCGCTGCTACGCAGGAAATCTCCCGCAACGTGCAGCAGGCTGCGCAAGGTACCCAGCAGGTGTCGTCGAACATCGTCGAGGTACAGCACGGCGTCACCGAGACCGGCTCGGCGTCGAGCCAAGTGCTGTCGGCCGCCCAAGGGCTGTCTCGCGACAGCGAGCGGCTGCGCAGCGAGGTCGCGAAGTTTCTCAGCACGGTACGCGCCGCCTGACACGGCACGCATCCTCGCGGCTGAGCCGAGCCAACCAATCACCACCGGCGCCCGCGTGGCGCCGGTTCTGTTTTCAGAGCCAGCCCAAGAGCGCGGCTGGCGGTACTCGGGGATCAGTGCCGCGAGGCGAGCGCCGCGGCGATGCGGCCCTGGATGACGACGCCGAGCCAGATCACCAAGGTCGACAGGCCGGCCGCAACCACTACCAATAGGTCGGTCTCGCTCATCGGATCAGTCCTCCGCAAGGACGGGGGTAGTAGCCCAAACGGCTGCTACGATCGGCGGCGTCGCATCCGCGGCGCCGCAACTCTTGCGCGATTATTGCTGCGCGGCGCGGGCCGGCTTTGATGCCGGTCAACCGCGGCGGCGGCAGGCATTCCAGCGCTCACAGCCACCGCACCAGAACGGTGAGATTGACCGCGCAGGCCCCCAGCAACGCCAGGGTGAGGCCGAACGGAGCGCTATCGATGCGGGTTTTCAGGATCGTCGTCATGTTGGAACCCGATGTCATGACCGGACCATCGGGTGATTCTAGCCTTGGAGTCCCAAGCGATATTTTTCGCCGGATTTAACCCTCGTTAACCTTCGATTCCCGACTCCCGGCGTCCTTCCGGCTGACGCAAAAAGGCCGGCGCTGAGGCCGGCCTTGAAGCTGCGATTCGTGAGGCGGGATCGATACTTAGCGGATCGCCGATCAGTATTTGGCGACCGCCGGTCCACCCCAGCCGAAGCGGTAATTGATACCGGCCTTGACGGTGTGCTCGTCGTTGCGGAACGAGGTGCCGACCACGTCCGCCGGGCCACCGGTGAAGGTGGTATCGCCGAACTTGTAGTACTGGTACTCGACCTTGGCCGACCAGCTCGGCGCGAACATGTATTCGAGGCCGGCGCCGACCGTGTAGCCGTCGTTGCGGCTGCCGCTGGTGGTGTAGCCGGACGGCACGCCGCCGAGCGCGGCGACGCTGAGATCGCTGTCGCGCCAGGCGTAACCGCCCTTGGCGTAAACCAGCGTCGGGCCCCAGGCGTAACCGAGTCGGCCAGTGACCGAGCCGAGGCCGCGGGTGTCTTCGGTCGCGGTGCTGCCACCCGGGAAGATCACGCCGGTGTTGTTCGACGACATCCAGCTATACTGGGCTTCGATACCGATCACCCAGTTGGTGGCGAACTGATAGTCCGCACCGCCCTGGACACCGCCGAAGAAGCGGCCGGAGTTGCCGGTGATGTTGTTATCGCCGGCCCAGGCGCCGCCGACGTGGCCGCCGACATAGAAGCCGGTCCAGTTGTAAACCACCTCGGGCGCCGTATAGGCGGGCGCGGCCTTGGTGTAGGGCCGCGGCGGCAGGTCGGCGGCAAAGGCGGGAGCGGAGAGCGCGATCACCGCCGCTGCGCCGAGCAGAGTGTTCTTCATCGTCTTCATCGTCGTCCCTCTTTCGATGCGTTCCGATGTGCTCAAAACAGCATGGCAATCGTTTGGTTGCCCGGTGGCGACGGCGTAGCAATCATTCAGCAGGACTGTGACGACGCCGCAACACTCGGGAACCCGTCCCTGCCAAGCCGGCATCAGATTAGTCGCGGCAGATTGCGATCCGGTCGGGATCAGCGCGACAATTTTTCCAGTTCGGAAAACGGCGCATAAACGACGCCGGTGCACAGCTCGCCGGCATGCTGCGCGACCCGGTCGAGCCGGCCGTCGACATGCACGATCGCCATGTCCTGCAGCGTGCCGCCGCGCGGGGTGAAGCGCAGGCACGACACCCAGCGCACCCGGCCGTCGACCGGCCGCTGCACCGGCTCGGCCATTGCGGCATCGCGCAGGCCCGAGGGGTTGTTGAGATAGGTCCGCAGGAAGGCCGGGATCTCGCTGCGATAGTTCACCGGAAACGGCTGCGGCGGATCGGTATCGAACGACATCGAGCCGCCGATCGCGCAGGCACCGAGCAGCGCCGCGAGCGGCAGCGCCAAAGCAGCGCGCAGCGGGCGCAGGAAGGTCGGCAATGGGATCGCGAGACGGCGCATGCCTCATGCAATAGCGTGCCGGGCGGCGAAATCAATCGCCCGCCGCGCCGCGAGGGGAAGCGCGGCACGGCGGGCGTTGGGACGGCTGAGGATCAGCCGCGCTTCGGCGCGATGTGGCGGATCGACGCCTTGGACAGATGCTGCTTGGCGACCGGCTGCTTCATCGCCTGGTGCTTGGCGTGATGCTTGGAGGCGTGGTGCTTGCCGACGTGGCGCTGGGCGTGATGTTTGCCGGCCTGCTTCTGCACCGGGGCAGCCTGCGCGGTCTTGCCGGCCGGCGCGGTCTGGGTGGTGGCCGGCGCGGCCGGGGTCTTGTCGGCGGAGGCGGCGAGCGCCGGGGCGGCCAGCATCGAAACGGCGACGAGCGCGGCGGACAGGGTCTTGATCATGGTGGGTCTCCTTGAACAGTCGGTTCGAAATTCGCTTGATCCGAACGCGGGGCCGGAGCGGCCGGGTGCTCGATCACGGTGCCGACCCTAGATCCGCGGCACTGAACCGCACCTGACGGCCGCCGATGGCTTCCGTTCATCAGCATTAATTTTTGGTCATGCACGCTGGCGCAGCGCCGAAGCCGACAGGCGCCCTCACCTGCTCGCCTCGACACCCCCGGGCAGGTCGTATAGACCGGCGACGGTGAGAGGCGGCCGGCACCACGATGGCCTGTCAGCCGTCCGCCGCCGTCAGAGGCCGCCTTCGATGAGCACGTCCGCGCGGCAAGACCGCACCGCTTCTTCCCGTCCCGTTTCGCCGCGCATCGCGACCGACCGCATCGCCTTCGTCGCCTCGACCAGCGCCGAGGCGCAGGCCGCGCTGGCGCAGCTGGTGCATCTCTATGGCAATGCCGAGCCGCACGAGGCCGACGTCGTGGTCGCGCTCGGCGGTGACGGCTTGATGCTGCAGACGCTGCATCAGCAAATGCGCAGCGGCAAACCGATCTACGGCATGCATCGCGGCACCGTCGGCTTCCTGATGAACGAGTATTCGACGGTGGACTTGCGCGCCCGCCTCGCCGCCGCGCGCGAGACCGTGATCCATCCGCTCTTGATGCGCGCCACCGACATCTACGGCGAGGTGCACATCCATCATGCCATCAACGAGGTGTCGCTGTTTCGCCAGAGCCATCAGGCGGCGCGGCTGCGCATCAGCATCGACGAGCGCGAGCGGATGAGCGAGCTAGTCGCCGACGGCATCATGGTCGCGACCCCGGCGGGCTCTACCGCCTACAATTTGTCGGCGCAGGGCCCGATCCTGCCGATGAACGCCCAACTGCTGGCGCTGACTCCGATCTCACCGTTCCGCCCGCGCCGCTGGCGCGGCGCGCTCTTGCCCGACACCGCCTACGTGGTGATCGACGTGCTCGAAGTCGACAAGCGCCCAGTCGCCGCCGTCGCCGACCACGACGAAGCCCGCGACGTCCGCCGCGTCGAAGTGATCTCCGACAAGACCATCGCGATGCGGATGCTGTTCGATCCGGGGCACAGCCTGGAAGAGCGGATCTTGAGCGAGCAGTTTGGGTATTGAGGGACAGCACGACATCGTGGTGGCCCGCCTGCCAACCAACGCCAAATCTCAGATTATTTGCGTCAGCGCAGCGGGCATGCCACCGCCGTAACTTTTGCTACCTCGCCAACAGATTAATCCAATGCCAGCTCTGAGGATTACTCGGTAGCCCCTCGAAGGGTGCCATTTCGTTGGTGAGGCGACACGATCAACGCATGCCTCAGCGAAATCTACAAACTGCTTCCATGATCGCAGCTTTCGCCGAGACCAATCTACCCTTCAAAAGAGACACAAGATTCCTAACGCGAAACGGCCAGCTAGACTTCCGGTAAATGGAAGAAGGGCCATAGATTTCAGCCCGCTTGCGGCGATAGAGGGCCGGATCAGCCTCCTCCAACGCCTTCAATTCCAGCAACACGCTTTGGTCTCTGTATGGCTGGGGAACATAGAACCTAGCGATAAAAAGAAGCCCGAAAATCATCACCAGCCCGACATAGCAAAGAACGAAGTTTGACCAAATCCCGAGAGTCGGATTCCGGTAAATATCCAAGACAAAGACTACATTCACAGCGCAAGAAAAAACAAAAATTGCGATGAATATCATCGCGGCAACGATCAAAATAACAACGAATAATGCCGTATTAAGCCGAGTAGGAAACATCCAATCTTCATACAATCGTGAAGCATAGAACTTGATACTGAACGACGTGGGATTGGCAATCTTGCCAAAATTGGCAAACGATTCATCCGTCGAAAGCTCAGTCAATCTTTCCAAGATCGTTAGTGTCGTCTCCTTTGAAATCATCAGCGTCCACGTCGCCAAAGCGACGGTTGCATAGAACGCAATCAAGATCTCTTTCACACCAACGGCTTGCTTCAACGTTACTCCAAAGAGTGAGATAGACGCTTCGTTTCCCAAAAATCCTACCACCTGAAACGCAGTCATGGCGATTTGCAGGACCAACAACTTTATCGTCCACTCTTCCAATTGCTTTGCTTGCGCACTCAGTTGAGCAACGTATTCTGAATCAAAATATGTTTCTCCGCCCTCAGAGGCATACGCGCGATCGAGGTCACGCCGGATACGACTCTTGTAAGATAGCCATGTTATTGGAAATCTGACCGGTCTGTCTTTATCGAGATCAATAGCCATTCTGAACAAATCACTTCGGCGCAGAATTCAATAGACTTCGCAGCGCAGCTTCTTCGAGAAGACAGCACTTTACCCTCGTTGCTGCCGGACGACAATTCGAGCAAACCGATTGATGATCCAACGTTAGACAATCCGATGGCCCAGGCATGTGGCAAGAGGCTCCGCGGTGCGGCTTCTGTTGCCGGCGTGGGACGGTCGCGCCCCTGAGATAACCTTCCTCACACCGACCGCGTCAGACCCCCATCCACCCGGATGTTCTGCCCCGTGATGTAGGCGGCGCCGTCGGAAGCCAAGAAAGCGATGGTGGCGGCGATTTCGGCGCTGGTGCCGTAGCGCTTCATCGGCACGGTGTCGCGGCGCTGTTCGGTGGCCGGCAGGCTGTCGATCCACCCCGGCAGCACGTTGTTCATCCGGACGTTGTCGGCGGCGTATTGGTCGGCGAAGATCTTGGTGTAGGCGGCGAGCCCGGCCCGCGCCACCGCCGAGGTCGGAAACATCGCGCTCGGCTCGAACGCCCAGGCGGTCGAGATGTTGATGATGGCGCCGGCCTTCTGCTGCTGCATGATCGGCGCCACCAGCCGCGTGGCGCGGACGACGTTGAGGAAATAGACGTCGAGCCCCTGATGCCATTGCTCGTCGGTGATCTCGAGGATCGGCGCGCGCGGGCCGTGGCCGGCGCTGTTGACCAGCACGTCGATGCGGCCCCACTGCGCCATCGCCTGATCGACCAGGCGCTTCAGATCGTCGTTCGACTGGTTCGACCCGGTGACGCCGAAGCCGCCGAGCTCGCGCGCCAGCGCTTCGCCCTTGCCCGACGACGACAGCACTGCGACGCGGAAGCCGTCCGCGGCCAGCCGGCGCGCCGCCGCAGCTCCCATGCCGCTACCGCCCGCGGTGATCAGGGCTACTTTGTCGACTGCCATGCTTGCCTCCATCTGCTGCTGCGGGCCGGCACCGGCCTGCCCGGCGCGTGATAGCAGCAACGGCGGGCCGTGCGAACGGCGGCGCGGCGCGGTGCGATCACAAAGCAATCAGAGACGAAGGATGTAGGCTCTACGATGCGACGGGGCGCATGGCCATGCCGTACGCGACGAGAGATTTCGGGTTCGCGCGCATTGCGCGCGCCCCGGAATGACTGGGGGAGAGGCTTTCCCGCGTCTTGTGAAAGACGTCGGACGGGCGATCAGCCCTTCTTGCTGCGCACCGGCACCGGTTGCGGGACTAGCTCGGTCAGGGTGGTCAGGGCGGAGACGGTGCTACGCAGGCGGTTGATGCGGCGGGTGTAGTTGAACATCAGTCCGGCGAGGAACGCGCTGCAGATCAGCGTGAACACTGCGAACGCTACGACGTCGTCACCCATGGTCGTCCCTTTCCTTGATGAGCACGGCCGCGGGCCGCGTGGCGCACAGGCCGGCTGGGACAGCCGGCTGCGTCGCTGCATGAACGATACATGATGCTAGGCGCCGGAGTCATAATCATGAATGACCGGGAACAACCGATCGTCGCTCCAATGCGTCTGTCGTGTGCGATGGATAATCGCTGATTAAATGTTCTGTTGTGCAGTGCAGCGCAACGAGGGCGCGCATGGCAAGCGTGACGCACTGCTAAGCGGCGCGAGCGACGTGCACCGCGGCGACCTCTATCAGCAAGCGGGATGTCGGGAAGCGATCGTGCCGCGGACGGTCCGGCCGGTGCGGGGCGTGATCGCATCGAAGCTACTCGTGATAGAACGGTCCGTGCGGCTCGGTCAGCGAGTGGTCCCACGGCATCGCGCGGTGGGTCACGGTCTCGCAGGTCGAGCATTTGTATTCGCGCACCTGATAGCCCTGCACCAGCGGCCGATTGCCGATCAGCTCCAGCGGAAGGTTGCAGGTCGGGCAATGCGGGGTGGTCGTGGTCATGCGCGCCATCCGAATCAGTACACTCCCTAGTCGGCACGATTTCGGGTTCCACCGCCACTGCGATCTCGCGCCGCCGGATTCGCCAAAGGTGCGATATCCGGTCGCAGCCCAAAGTCGCCCCCTCGCCGTGCGCCTGCCCGTCGTCCGGCCCCTCAACCCTTCCTTAACGACGCGCCGCTATCGTTAACGCAACGTTTATCGGCGCACAGCGCTCCCGGGCCGGGCCATGTATCGGATCGACTTCAACAAGCTGCGCTTCCTGATTTGCGACGACAATCCGCACATGCGGCGCATCCTGCGCACGCTGCTGCACTCGTTCGGCACCCGCGAGGTCTATGAGGCCGAAGACGGCGCCACCGCGCTGGAAATGTACAGCCATTATTCGCCCGACATCCTGATCACCGATTGGGAAATGCCGATCTTCGACGGGCTGGAGCTGGCGCAGATGATCCGGCAGCCGGAAGCCAAGGGCAATCCATACGCGCCGATCATCATGCTGACCGCGCACTCGGAAAAGCGCCGCGTCACGCTGGCGCGCGATGCCGGCGTCACCGAATTCCTCGCCAAGCCGATCTCGTCGAAGGGCCTGTATCAGCGCATCCTCAACGTGGTGGCGAGCCCGCGCCCGTTCATCCGCACCCGCAATTACTTCGGCCCCGACCGCCGCCGCAACACCACCGCCGGCTATATCGGCCCGGAGCGGCGCCACGGCGGCGAAGCGGACATAATCCAGCAGCCGTCGCTGCTCGATAAGGCCCGGGTCAACACCTAGCAGGCGTTTCGACAGCCATGAGCAAGCCACGCCCCGGCGACATTCAGGTCGCGACCTTCCCGACCCATCAGGTGATCACCCAGGCCAACCCGCTGCGCCGCGCGATGCGGCGGCTGGCGGAGGACGCCCCGGCCGAGACCGCCGACGATCCGGTGGCGCGCGCCGAAGCCGCGCTGGCCTCGCTGTCCGGCGAGTTCGGCGACTGGATGGCCGAGGAATGCCAGCGGCTCGCCGCCGCCCATGCCGATTTGGTGCGTGACGGCGTCACCAAGGACAGCCGCGCCGCGCTGTTTCGCGCCGCCCACGACATCAAGGGCGACGCCGCCACCTTCGGCTTTCCGGCCGCGGCCGCGACCGCCGCCAGCCTGTGCCGGATCATCGAGCACGCGCCCGATCTCGCCAAAGTGCCGGCCGAACTGATCGCCAACCACGTCGCCGCGATCCAGGCGATCGTCCGCGAAGGCGCCGGCGGCCAGAAGTCCGAGGTGCAACGCGCGCTAAACCGCAAGCTCCGAGGTGTCGCCGACGACTACCTCGCCGCCGTCAACCGCGATCGCCCCGAACACCTCGAAGCCATCCTCGCCCCGAGCATCGCGCCGGAGGAGTAGTTCGCCGATGGTTTGTCATTCCGGGGCGCCGCGTAGCGGCGAACCCGGCGACTGTCTCATGTGTCAAGGGTGTTACCTTGATATGGCGTGTCGGCTTTGACGAGTGCGTTGGCTGTGACGAGCAGTTTTCGGGCGATTGCGATGAGCGCGACCTTTCCGGGTTTTCCTTGCAGGCGAAGGGCGTTGTAGTCGTCGCGGAGCTTGGGGTGGTGGCGGGCGGCGACCATGGCGGCCATGTAGAGGGCGGCGCGAACGCAAGGACGTCCGCCGGCGATGGCGGCGCGAGGCGGCGCTGCGCCGGATTGGCTGACGTGCGGCGCGAGCCCTGCGAGGCTGGCGATGGCCTTGCGATCGCGCTGGCCGAGTTCGGGTAGGTCGGTGATGAGGAGCGTAGCCACCCGTTCGCCGATGCCGGGGATCGATTTGAGGATGTGAAGGACGCGGCGGAGTTCGGCGTCGTCGCCGATGCGCCTGGCGAGTTCGGCCTCGATGGCTTGGCACTGCGCCGACAACGCAGCGATCGCGGCCCGATGACTATCGAGCAGGAGCGTGCCGCGGACCTGCTTCATCCGGGTCTTCTCCATCGCGATCATCTCGGTGAGCTGGCGGCGTCGCAGCGACAACGCCTTCAGCTCGAGTTGGGTGTCGGTCGGCAGGGGGCGCAGGGTCTCGGGCATAGTGAGAGCGGAGCGCGCAATCAGCCGCGCGTCCAGCCTGTCGGTCTTGGCGCGGCCGCCTTCGGCCTCGCGGAACGCCTTGATCCGGCGCGGATTGACGATGCCGACTTCGAAGCCGGCGACCGAAAGCGCTCTGACCAGCGGTTCGGCATAGGGACCGATCGCCTCCAGAACCACCCGCCTGACGCCGGAGCGTTCGAGGCGGGCGATGATCTGGGCGATGCCCTCGGCCAGATTAGGCATCCGGAAGGTCTGGCCCGACGGAGCCAGCGCGACATCGAGAAAACGTTGGCCGGCATCGACGCCGGCCGCAACCGCAAGCGGCACTGCAATCGTCATGGGATCGGTCCTGTATGCGGGCGATCACCGCAACGGCAATGCCCGTGCGACTGTTCGATCAAGCAACACCGACAGAGGCGCCCGCACCGGGTTACGGCGAGATGATCGGCCGGGAATCCACCGAGCGGCCTCCGTCGTGCTGACTATGCACCAGCACATCGCAGATACAGGAATCCAGAGGTTGTGACGGCGCCGAGCTCTCACCAGCGCGAGATTCCAGGTTCGCTTGCTACGCAAGCGCCCCGGAATGAATCATCGTTGGCTTGCAGGGCTGTGCTACGCCGCGACCGGTGCGTAGCGCCAGCTGGATTCTTCGGCGATCACTTCGTCGCGCAGCGCGGCGGCTTCTTCGCGGGCGAATTCGGTGGCGAAGCGGCGCAGCAGGATCAGCAGCGGACCGGCCGCATCCGGATCGGTCTCGCACTGGGTCAAAACCCGCTCGACCATGCGGCGGCGCAGCCGTGCGGCGCTGGATTCATTGGCGACGAAGCCGATCTCACGCTCGGCGGCGAGCGCGGCGCGGAACGCCGGAAACACGGTTTCCGGCAGCCCGGCGCGGCCAAGCAGCGCGTTGAGCGAAGCGCGGCCGCCGTCGGCGAGCAGCGCCGCAACCCGCGCCGGCGGGGTGCCGGAGAGTTCGGCGAGCGCGTGTTCGACCAGCAGGAGATTGCCGGATAGCAGCGCGCGCAGGATCAGTCCCGCAGTCAGCGTGCGGGTCTCGCACAGATGCCGCATCAACGCCGCCATGTCGGCGCCGCGGGCGCGCGACGCGATCGTGATGGTGGAGCGATCCATCGCCTCGCCGGTCGCGCGCGCGGCGCGGTCGGCGCTGAGCCAGCCGCGCGCCACCACGAATTGCTGCAAGGTGTCGGACAGCTTCGCCACCAGCGCCAGCCGCGTCGCCGCCGGCAGATCGGGCAGCGCCAGCATCGACTCGCGGATCGCCGCGAGATGGCCGTGACGCTCGACGATGCGGTCCCAGGAGAACGGCGCCAGCTCGGCGTGCGGGTTTTCGATCAGCTCCAGCGCCGCGGCGGGTGAGCCGACCTCGGCGATTGCCGCGCACACCGCGGCGGGCAGTGGGAAACGCCGCGCCACCGCGCATTGCACGGCGTTGTCGCCGGTGGCGACGATGTCGACCAGATCGGCGTCGAGCAGTAGCGGCGAGAACTCCAGCACCGGCAGAGCCACCGAGGCCTGATCGGCGGCGAGCGCGCGCACGATCGTCGGCGGGGCGTCGGGATGGGATGCGAACACTTCGGCGATCGCCTGCCGCACTTGGGCAGCGGGATCATCCAGCATCAGCAGCAGCGCGCCTTCGGCGGCGATACGGTCGTCGATCGTGAGATCGGAAATCAGCCAGGCGCGGGCGAGAGCGCGGGTGGCTTCGGCGCGTTCGCCGGCCGGTGCGTGACGGATCCAACTGATGAACTGCCGAACAATCATGACACTTCCGGCCGACGCAACTTCACCTCACGCCTGTTCGGCGCCTCTCATAAACGATCAATAAACCATGCCCCTTAACAAAGGGTTCACCATAACCGGCTGAGTTCGTTGACGTTTCGTTAAGGCTCCACCGCGGGGCGGAAACTTGCCCAGCCACAGACGTCCGCGTGCCACCACGAAGTTGCAGCCGCTCCGCGAACGAATAGCTCCGCACCGCGATGCCTCGTCGTCTCCGAACTCCACACGCTGCAGCTCGCGAAGCCGCGGAAGGCGCCAGACTGCCCACAATCTCGACAGTGTATGATTACAGATTGATCGCTCATCCTGCCGATTTGAATATGCAGTTTTGCACATTGCGTTGCACAATTCGTCATTTTCATCCCGCCGCCGTCAGCGATGATGAGCGTACTAACTAACGACTTCGACCTGATCAGCAGGAGAGCGCCGTGCAAACAGCCATCTCGAAAGCCACCACGGCAAGGTTGCGGCGGGCGACCGAACTCGCTGTCGGCCCGCTGCTGCTGTTCGGCATCTGGTGGCTCGCCGCGCGTGGCGGCTGGGTCAACAAGGATCTGCTGCCCTCCCCGGTCGACACCCTTCGCGACACCGCTGCTGCGATCTGGTCCGGCAGCATGACCAAGGATTTCTGGCACACCATGGTCCGCGTCGCTTACTCGATCGCGATTGCGATCGTCGCGGGCGTACCGGTCGGCATCGTGCTCGGTGCCAAGGCAGCGGTGTATCGCTCGGTCGAATTCATCGTCGACTTCTTCCGCTCGACGCCGGCGACAGCGATGTTTCCGCTGTTTCTGCTGCTGTTCGGGCTCGGCGATCTCGCCAAGATCGCGGTGGCGGCATTCGCGGCGTGGCTGGTGATCGTGTTCAATGTCGCCTACGGCGTGATGAATGCGCGGCAGACCCGCATCCTCGCCGCGCGTTCGATGGGCGCATCCTCGCTGCGGATCTTCCGCGACGTCATCTTCTTCGAGACCCTGCCGCAGACCTTCATCGGACTCCGCACGGCGGTGTCGCTGGCGTTGGTGGTGATCATCGTCGCCGAGATGTTCATCGGCGCCACCGACGGCATGGGCCACCGCATCATCGATGCGCAGATCTCCTACTCGCTCACCGACATGTACGGCTCGATCCTGATCGCCGGCGCGATGGGCTACGGCCTCAATCTGATCCTGCTGTTTATCGAGCGCTCGATCATCCACTGGTCGGGCAAATGATCCGCACCGCTGCCCTCGTTCACAAGGAGACGACGATGTCCAAATCATTCCTGCTGGCCGCCACGCTGACGGCTGCGCTCTCCACCGTCGGCGGCGCGCACGCGGCCTGCGACAAGATGGACAAGGTCACTGCGGCCTGGCTGCCGATCATGCAGACCACCGCCTACTACGTCGCGCTCGATCAGAAGCTGTTCGAGAAGGCCTGCATCGAGATCGACTCCGCCAAGATGGAATCGCCGAACCAGATCATCGACGCGCTGATCGCCGGCCGCGCCGATTTCGGTCCGCCCGGCGCTGCCGCCGGCATCGCGATGATCGCGGAGTCGAAATTTCCCGGCAAGCTGAAGATCTTCGGGCTGCAGGGCGGCGGCATCAAGGTCGACCGCATCAATGACGGGCTGATCGTCAAGCCGGACAGCACCATCAAGAGCTTCGCCGATCTCAAGGGCAAGACGCTCGGCCACGTGCCCGGCATCCAATGGCGGACGATCTCCCGCCACATGGTGAAAGCGGCGGGCCTCGATCCGGACAAGGACGTCAAGCTGGTCGATCTCGCGGTCGCGATGCAGGTGCCGGCGGTGGTCGGCGGCACGGCCGATGCCACGCTGTCGCTGGAGCCGGTCGGCTCGATCGCGGTCGCCTCCGGCAAGGCCAAGCGCGCGATGACCAATCCGGTCGCCAGCGTGATCGCCGATCCGTTCTACTCCGGCGCCTCGGTGATGACGACCAAGTTCATGACCGAGCGCCCCGACGTCGCCCGCCGCGTCGTTGCGGTGATCGACCAGGCCACCGACCTCGTCAACGCCGACTTCAACAAATACAAAGCGGTTCTGCCGGCCTACACGCCGATCAAGGCCGATCAGCTCGATCTGGTGGCGCAGCCTTACTTGCGCGGCTTCAAGGATCTCAACGACACAGATGTCAAATCCTATCAGGCGCTGGTCGACGTATTCGTTGCCGAAGGCGTGGTGCCGGGGCCGATCAACGTTCGCGAGAAGCTGCTCACCAAGGCGGATCTCGGCGAATGAGCCCAAGCAGCGTCCTCCAATTGCGGCCGGAGCCGATGACCGAAACTGCACCGACGCCCCCCGCCGCGAAGCCCGGTCGGCAGGTGAAGATGACGATCCGCGGCCTGCGCAAGACGTTCAACGACGCCGTCATCTACGACGGCTTCGACCTGGACTTGCCGCTCGGCCAGTTCATCTCGGTGTTCGGTCCCAACGGCTGCGGCAAGAGCACGCTGATCAACATGATCTCGGGCTTGATGCCGATGGACGCCGGCGAGGTGCTTTACGACGGCCAGCGCATCAGCGAGACGCGAATCTCCTACGTGTTCCAGAACTATCGCGAAGCGCTGTTTCCCTGGCTGAAGGCGATCGACAACATCCACTACCCGCTCAAGGTGATGGGCGTACCGCGCGCCGAGCGCAAGCGGCGGATCGAGAAGCTGCTGGCCGAGTTTGAGATCCGCATCGATCTCAATGCCTATCCCTACACGCTATCGGGCGGGCAGCAGCAGACGGTGTCGATCCTGCGTGCATTGGTGACCGAGCCGGAGGTGTTGTTTCTCGACGAACCGTTCTCGGCGCTCGACTACGAGATGACGATGTCGATGCGCGAGCAGCTGCAGAAGATCTTCATGAAGACGAAGACCACGATGCTGCTGGTGTCGCACGACCTCGACGAGGCGATCGAGCAAGCCGACAAGCTGGTGCTGTTGACGCGGCGCCCGACCAAGGTCGCCGAGATCGTCGAGATCGGTCTGCCGTGGCCGCGCGACCGTGCCGTCACCACCGGCGATGCGTTCATGACGCTCAAGCGTCACTGCCTCGATCGCTTCTGGCAGGAAGTGAAGAAATGACGGGCGCCGGCTGAGCCGGGCCTGAGAGATCCGAACCATCCCTACAATCTGGAGACTGACATGACGAAGCGCCGGTTTCGCGCCGCTGCGGTGCAGACACTCGCCAAGTTGGGCGATTTCGATTTCAACATCGCGCTCGCGACAGCTTACGTCGAGGACGCCGTCCGGCAGGGTGCCGAACTGATCGTGTTCCCGGAATGCATGGACACCGGCTATCTGTTCGACTCGCCCGAGCATTGCCGCGAACTGGCCGAGACGCTGACCGATGGCCCGTTCGTCAAGGCGCTGGCGGCGCTGAGCCGCAAGCACGGCGTCTATATCGCCAGCGGCATCACCGAATGGGATCCGGCCAAAGAGAAGATCTTCAACACCGGCATCATGTTCGACCGCAAGGGCGAGGTCGCCTGCCACTATCACAAGCAATTCCTCGCCACTCACGATCAGAACTGGTTCGCGTTCGGCGAGCGCGGCTGCCCGGTGGTCGATACCGACCTCGGCAAGATCGGCCTCCTGATCTGCTTCGACGGCCGCATCCCCGAGATCTTCCGCGCCATGACGATGCAGGGCGCCGAAGTGATCGTCGACATGGCGAACTTCTTCGCGATGGACCAGGCCGACATGTGGGGCCCGGCGCGCTCTTATGAAAACGGCGTTTGGCTGGTGGCCGCCACCAAGGCCGGTTATGAGCGCTCGATCTACTATCCGGGCGGCAGCATGATCGTCGATCCGAAGGGCCGCGTGCTCTCCAAGGTGCCGTACGACACCCACGGCCTATCGATCGCCACGATCGATCTCGACGCCGCTGCCGACAAGTCGATCTACACCGCCAACGACAAGATCGCCGATCGCCGCCCCGAGACCTACGGCATCATGGCGCTGCCCTATGAGAAGACCCCGGTCTATGGCGCTGCCGATCGTCCGCTGATCCCGTCGAAATCCGTGACCAAGGTGGCGGCGGTGCAGATGCACGTGACGCCCGAGTGCAACGTCGCGGA
>NZ_QTKI01000778.1:0-782 GCF_010820945.1 Rhodopseudomonas sp. BR0C11 | reverse complement strand
GATCGAGGTCGGCCTGATGCCCGAGTGGTATCTGCCGGATCGCGGCGCGCCGCCGTCTGAAGCGTTGCGGGCCGAATTCGTTGCGCTGTGGCGCAAGCTGCTCGCCGGCATCGCGGCCGCGCCGCGGACCTGGGTGCTGCGCGATTATCACTCGCCGAATCTGATCTGGTTGGAGGATCGTCCCGGCATCGAGCGCGTCGGGGTGATCGACTTCCAGGACACCGTGCTGGGCCCGGCCGCCTACGACGTGGTGTCGTTGCTGCAGGATGCCCGCATCGACGTGCCGGAAGTGACGGAATTGTCGCTGCTCGGCCGCTACGTCAAAGCCCGGCTCGCTGCCGATCCGGAGTTCGACGCTCCCGGTTTCGCGCGGCTCTACGCGGTGATGTCGGCGCAGCGGAACACGCGACTATTGGGAACTTTCGCCCGGCTCAACCGGCGCGACGGCAAGCCGCAATATTTGAAGCATCAGCCGCGGGTGTGGGCGTATCTGGCCCGCTCGCTGGCGCATCCGGCGCTTGCCGAGGTCCGGGCCTGGTACCGGGACCACGTGCCGCCACCGCTCTGATTCGGCGGATTTCCTTTACGCATCTTTAGAATCGGCCCCGTAGTGTTCCGGGGTCGCCGAGGCATGGCCCGGCGGCGCCAAGACCGAACCGCAGGACTTCGAGATGGTTGCCGAACGCAATAAGGACGGCCGCGTCGTTTTCGATCGTGGGTTGCGCGCGCAGATGATGGCGATCGACGGCACCTGGCGCCGTCCCTGCCTGATCGAGGACGTC
>NZ_QTKI01000777.1:0-788 GCF_010820945.1 Rhodopseudomonas sp. BR0C11 | reverse complement strand
AGGTACGACTGGCCGAACACCTTGACCGAATGTGCAACCGCTTGCGGCAGCGGCATGTCTTCCCACGCCGCCATCAGCGCCTTCTGGGCCCGCATTGCCTGAGGCGCGCCGGCGAGCAGTGCGCCGACCAGATGTTCGACCGCGGCGTCGAGCTCGCCCGGCGGCGCGATCTTGTCGATCAGTCCCCAGGCAAGAGCGGTGTCGGCGTCGATGTTTTCTGCGGCCATCACCAGGAAGCGCGCGCGCGACCAGCCGATCAGCCGCGGCAGCAGGGCGGCGTGAATCACCGACGGAATCCCGACGCGCACCTCGGGCATGCCGAATTTGGCATCGTGCGTCGCGACACGGAAATCGCAGGCGGCGGCGAATTCCAGGCCGCCGCCCAGGCACCAGCCGGGAATCCGCGCGATCACCGGATAGGGCACGGCCCGCACCGCCTCGCACAGCTCCGCAAGGCCGGTGATGAAGCGCTCGGCGGAACTCTGATCCAGCGTCGCCATCTCGTTGATATCGGCGCCGCCGATCATGCTGCGCTCGCTCTGGCCGGCGACGATCAGCACGCGCAGGCCGTCATCCGCTGCGAGTTGCCGCAATCCGTCCCGGACATCGGTGATCACCGTGGTGTTCAGGATATTGAGCTTGCCGGCGTTGCAGATGGTGAGACGCGCGACGCCGCGGGGATCGCGGTCGACGCCGCAATGGGTGTTGAGCATCTGCATGTTGGATCTCGTCAGCGAGGGGCGGGATAGGCGCGGCATCATGCCCGGCCAGGCTGGCGGACTGTCAAG
>NZ_QTKI01000776.1:0-799 GCF_010820945.1 Rhodopseudomonas sp. BR0C11 | reverse complement strand
GTGTTCCGCGAGATCGATGCGGCGATCGTCGGCCCCGCACGGCTGACACATCTGATGAAGCTCGCCTTCAACGAGGACCGCAGCCTCGACCGCGCCATCCGCGAGCTCGCCGCGACCGATCCGGCCGCCGCAGAGATGGTCGCCGCGGTCGACGCAAGGCGGGTCGAATACCTGTCCAAGCTGATGATCGAATCCGGCGTCGAGAGTCGCCATGCCCGCCCTCGGGCCGAGTTCCTGTACTGGGCCTATATCGGCCAGACCGCGGTGATGAATCCGGCGCTCAACGCCGTGACGGAATCCGACATCGACGACCTCAGCGCACTGTTCACCCGCGCGGGCGGTTAGCGACGCCGGCGGTAACGGACGGCCTCCCGAGCCGCTCCTGTCCCGCTGAAAGCGCGGCAAAATAGCTGCAAAACCAAGCTATCTGCCTCGATCGTTAAGTTTCACCGCCGTCCGCGCCGATCCTTAACTCGGTATTTACCCTAACGGGAAAAAGTCGATCCAGAGGCAGACTCCCGCGTCGTGTCGATGTTCGCTTGAGCACGACGCGGAGGTGTGCGGGGCGCGGCTGGGGCCGGCTTGGGTGCGGACAAGAGCATGAATCGCGTGTCGTGGAGTGTCGAGGAGATCGAGCCGTCAGTGCGCGAGAAGGCCGAGGCCGCCGCAAAGCGCGCCGGGCTGTCGCTCACCGACTGGATCAATGCTCAGCTCGGCGAGGCTGCCCCGCAGCAGCCGGCCACCGAACAACCGCGCATGCCCGGCCGCCCGGCAATGCCCGAGCGCAGCGCCACCGAAG
>NZ_QTKI01000775.1:0-810 GCF_010820945.1 Rhodopseudomonas sp. BR0C11 | reverse complement strand
CATCGTCCGTTGGTCGGGAGCGGGGAGGCCGGCGGGGCGGGGCGCGCGGGCATCTCGGCCGGCGCGGGCAAAAGCGGTATGAAACGCCGCGCGGCGAAACACAAGCTCCATCGCAAGACGGATGGCGGCCGGCGCCGATCGGCGCCAAATTCCGCGCCGAGGATTGAGAACGATGGACGCACCCCACGGAAATCTGCTGAGCGCGCTGCCGCCCGCCGGCCCCGACGAAGTGCTCGACACCCTGCTGGCGCGCGGCGGCATCCGCGTCGAGCGCATCGTCTCGTTCGGCCAATCGAGTCCGGACGGGTTCTGGTACGATCAGAGCGAAGACGAGTTCGTGGTGCTGCTCGCGGGCTCCGCCGTGCTGCGGTTCGAAGACGGCGACCGCATCGTCGATCTCATCCCCGGCACCTGGATCGACATCCCCGCCCACTGTCGCCACCGCGTCGAAGCCACCGCGACAGACCAGCCGAGCGTATGGCTGACGATGTTCTGGCCGGCAGCGGTGAAGGCTATGTAGTCCGGATGCGGCGACCCGGATCCGATTCAGGCCGGACGAATCCGCCCAATCTGCTTGGGTATTCTTCAGCAAGCAGCGTCAGCGTCTGTCGCGATCCCTATGGAGACTGCTGGCGGAACTCTGAGGCCGCCGTTATGATCTCAGGCGTCATTTCATTTCTGAACTAATTAGTATCTGCGCAAGATTTCAATTCATTTCAAATGTGGTTCGATGTTCAATTTCGTCAAAGATGCCGTAAGGCAGTGGGCTGTCGATGTCTTCGCAAATTCCGTCAAGCGACTGGGGAGTGC
>NZ_QTKI01000774.1:0-818 GCF_010820945.1 Rhodopseudomonas sp. BR0C11 | reverse complement strand
AGGCTGAACAGCGCCTCGTTATGGGTGACGTGCTTCTGCGCCTGGCTCGCCTCGATCAGCGGCAGGCCGAGATTGGCAGTGGTCATGATCAGTCCTCACAGCGCGAAGGTGGCGGTGGCGGCAAAACCCGGGCCCACGGTGGCGGACAACTGCGCGACGCGGAGCGTGAGCGAGGCTTGCGCCGCACCGAAATCGGCGCGCTCGTCGGCGGCCGCATACAGCGCCTGCGGCACGGCTGTTTGCATCGTCCGCACCACCGCGCCGCCGCTCCCGAGAATGTCGACCGCATAAGCTTCGCTGTCTTCGCCGAGCGGCACCTCGACGCCCCAGCCGTCGCCGTCGAGCCGGGTGCGACGGATCCAGCCGATGCGAACGCCATCGGCAGTTCGGCGTGCAGACAGATGCACCGGCGCCAGCGGCCGCAGCGCGGTCAGCCCCGGCGTCGCGGTCAGGTCGACCGCGCTGGCATCGTCATGGCTGCGCCCGCTTGCTACGACACGCAGGCGCAGGCTGCGGCCAAGCGCCGACAGCCCGCGCGCGATCGGCACCAGATGGGTGTCGAGCAGCACGAACCGCGCGCCGGCCGGCACCAGGTCGCGCATCGCGCTATCGCTGCCGAGCTGGCCGCGCAGCAGATGCGACAGCCGATAAATGTTGCCGTCGATCAGTTCGGCATTGGCGAATTGCAGGATCTCCCAGCCGCCGTCGAGGGTCTGCACCGCCGCAGCGTTGCCGCCGGCCAGCACCCGCAGCTCCGACAACGACGCCAGCGCGCCGCCAGCGATCTGGACGCGGAACTTACTCACGCGGTCCCACCG
>NZ_QTKI01000773.1:0-818 GCF_010820945.1 Rhodopseudomonas sp. BR0C11 | reverse complement strand
GATACAGCATCTCCTGCATGCCCGGACCACCGCGCGGACCTTCGTAGCGGATCACGACGACGTCGCCGGCGACGATCTTATTGGTCAGGATCGCCGACACCGCGTCGTCCTGGCTCTCGAACACCTTCACCGGGCCGGAGAAGGTTAGGATCGAGGCGTCGACGCCGGCGGTCTTCACGATGCAGCCGTCCAGCGCGATGTTGCCGTACAGCACGGCGAGACCGCCGTCCTTGCTGAACGCATGCGCGGCGTCGCGGATCACGCCCTTCTCACGGTCGAGATCGAGCTCGTCGTAGCGACGGTCCTGGCTGAACGCCGTCTGCGACGGCACGCCGCCCGGGGCCGCCCGGAAGAAGGTGCGGACGCTCTCGCTATTGCTCTGGCGGATGTCCCACCGCGCCAGGGCTGCGCCGAGCGTTTCGGAATGCACGGTGCCGCAGGAGGTATCGAGCAGACCGGCGCGATCGAGCTCACCGAGGATCGCCATGATGCCGCCGGCGCGATGCACGTCTTCCATGTGCACATCAGACACCGACGGCGCGATCTTGCTGAGGCACGGCACCCGGCGCGACAGCCGGTCGATATCCTTCATCGAGAAATCGAGTTCGGCCTCGCGCGCGGCAGCGAGCAGATGCAGCACGGTGTTGGTCGAGCCGCCCATCGCGATGTCGAGCGTCATCGCGTTCTCGAACGCCTTGAAGTTCGCGATGTTGCGCGGCAGCACCGAGGCGTCGTCGTTTTCGTAGTAACGCCGCGCCAGATCGACGATGGTGTGGCCGGCCTCGACGAACAGCCGCTTACGGTCGGCGTGGGTGGCG
>NZ_QTKI01000772.1:0-819 GCF_010820945.1 Rhodopseudomonas sp. BR0C11 | reverse complement strand
CGGCTCGCTGCCGGGCTTGGCGGCCGCCTCGCGGATCGCGAGCAATTCGGCATGGGCGGTGGGGTCGCGGTCGGTCAGGGTGCGGTTGCCGGCTTTGGCGATCACCACGCCGTCGCGGACGATCACGCAGCCGATCGGCACCTCGCCGGCGGCTCCGGCCGCGGCCGCCTCGGCCAGCGCCAATTCCATGAAAGTGGAAGCCGTCATCGTCGTTCTTGGCTCGTCTCGACCCGAAAACTCTGCTAGGAGACCGACTTCAGCAAAAGTGGATGGCTGTTTTGCGTGACCATGCGCGTTTCAATCGGAGCGCGCGGCCTGCGAGCCGTTCCCGACTGCCTGAGCCCCATTTCGTGTTTCGATAGAAAGACCAGTCATGCCCCGCGACACCCGTAAAGACAACGATTCTGCGCGCGGCCGCCGCGACCGGCAGGGCAGCAAAGGCGGTTTCGGCGGCAAAGCCGGGCCCGGTGGCAAGGGAGCGTTCGGCGGCAAGGGCCGCTCGGGCGCGGCCCGCGGACCGGAGAAGAAATTCGCCAAGCGCGCCGCCGAAGGCGCCGGCGAGGCCCGCGGCGAGAAGAGCTACGCCAAGAAGTCGTTCGGCGGCGATGCCAAGCGCTCGTCGTTCGGCGGCGAGGGCAAGCGGCCCTATGCCAAGCGCGACGGTGCCGCGCCGCGCCGCGACTTTTCCGACCGTCCGCGCCGCGATGACGGTGATGCGCCGCGTCCCCGTTTCAACCGCGACGATCGGCCCGCGCGCAGCGGCGGCGATCGTGCCGAGCGGGGGCCGCGCAAGGAGTTTGGTGATCGGCCGCAGAGGGG
>NZ_QTKI01000771.1:0-823 GCF_010820945.1 Rhodopseudomonas sp. BR0C11 | reverse complement strand
CTTGGTGCCCGGCGTGTTCTTGCGGGTGCAGGCGACCGCGATGGTCGGCGACACCGCGCGGGCCGCATCGACGATGTCGCGCGCCGTGGTGGCGACGCCGGACCAAATCTCGATCAGCGTCTGCGCCACCTTCCAGCTGCGCAGCAGGCCCGAGGCGCTGCCGCGGGCGGTCAGGATCGGCGCACCCGCCGCGAGCCGGCTGCCGGACGAAGCAGAGAGTTCAACCTCGCAGCCGCACAGCCGGATGATCGCGGCGGCATCTTCAGCGAGCGCCAGCACCATCGGATCGCGGGCGTTGAACTGCATCACGCCGGACGCCGCACCGATACCCAGCACCTCGGTCGTCAAATCGCCGCAAGGCACGTCGTCGTCGAGCAGGCGCTCCAGTTCGGCAGTGGTGGCGGCAGGCATACGGCAGGTCCCCGATATCGTCGTTCGGCGCATTTGACGCGCGGCAGTTCCGGCGCAACATCTCCGCTTCGGACCGTTATGTCCATGACTATACAACGCTGTCAGGTTTGCGACCAAAGCTCGCAGCCGGTTCGCCGTAGCGAAACGATAGACAAATCAATCGTATAGCAAGCGAACGCGCCGGCCAGGTATCCGGCACGCCGCTTGCTGAACTCACGACGAGCACACCGACTGGAGGGTGCAGAGATGACCGACAGCAGCGCAGAGGCACCGAGGATCGCCGCGATCATCTATCGTGCCGACGACGACGTCGACGCACTGCTGGCGGAGTTCGCATTCGCCCGGCTTGCAGCCGGAGAGCGGCTCGGCGGCATCGTGCAGCGAAACATCAAAGACGCGGCCGGCAAGAGGA
>NZ_QTKI01000770.1:0-846 GCF_010820945.1 Rhodopseudomonas sp. BR0C11 | reverse complement strand
GAGAGCCGCGGCGCGCACTACCGCGCCGACTATCCGACCGAGAACCCGGCGCAGGCCAAGCGCACCACCACGTCGTGCAGGGTTTGGAGAATGGCATTCTCCATACTGGTCAGCTTGGTCTGATCACTGCTCACGCGCGACTTGCGAAGGTCGTCGCCGACCTTGGCGATCTCGCTCAGCAGAGGCCTCAGCCGGGCCGCCGCCCCGGTCATCTGGTCGGCGGTCAACTTCATTTCATGCGCGATCACCACGAAGGCGCGGCCTTTGGCGCCGAGATGGCCGGCGCGAAGCCCGGCATTCATGCCGATCAGCGAAATGTCGACCACCGAGTCGGACAGGTTGGCGATCGCCTCGCGAAACTTCTCCAGCGTGTTTTCGACTACGCTGAGCGCCTCGTCGATCGAGCGCCCGCCGTCTTCGCACATCGCGATCAGGCTGGAGGCCTGGGCGAGAGTCTGCCGCACCCGCGATAGGAACGAGGCCGAACCGCCCTCCCGGCCGCCATGTAGCGACCGGCCTTTTTCGACCAGTGTCGCGACTTCCGTCAGAATCGTCGACAGCGCCCGGACGATATCGCCGATACCGGCATCGAATTCCTGTTGGGTGTCGTGGAGCTGCACCGCTTCGAGATTGACCAGCAGCCGGGGCAGCGGCTGAACCTCGGTCATGTCCGGCACCAGGGTCGGCTCCGGATCGGCGGCGCGCCGCAGGCCTTCGCAGACATGCTCCAGGCGCTGACGCGTACTATCGCCGGCCTGCAGCGAGATGATCGAGCGACCGACCACCTCGCTGATGGTGCGCGCGCTGCTGCCGGCCAGCTCGGCGACGCCGACGCTGTCGTTGCGC
>NZ_QTKI01000769.1:0-877 GCF_010820945.1 Rhodopseudomonas sp. BR0C11 | reverse complement strand
GGCCCCAAGGCGGCCCGCGAGGACGTCCTTTCGACGTGGCAGCAACTCGTTGCCTTGCATCGACAATCCCACTCCTTACTTAGGGAATTGAAGGATGCCGAGCTGGCTTTGGGTGAAGACGGCAGCGAGGCGAATATGCGGTGGTTGAACGACGTCAAGGCGCGCCTGGCGCAGGTCGAGGGGACCGAGGCGCTGATCGAGGGATTCGGCGAATCCTCCGGCCGGTTCCAGCGCAGCGTGTGAGGCGGTCAGCGGAAGGCCCCGGGCGGGCGGAGAGTCGAAAAGACTCGCCAATCCCCGGATTTAGCTGCAAAAACAGGGTTAGTAAGGGCTTAACGGCATTCCGGTAGAAGGCCTTCGGGCGACCAATTTGGGTAACCAGCGAGCGGGATCGTGCGGGGTGGCGCAGGCGGGCGCCGCCCTTTGTGCGTCTCTCCCGATAAGGCAAGTTTTCATGGCGGCGCGGTGACGCCTCGTCCGTGAGCGCGTTCAGGAGCAGTGGATGGCCAGCAAGGCGAAGACGGTTCAGGTGCAGGACAAGGACAAGGACGACAAGGTAGACGCGCCGGAGAAGGACTCCGTCGACGCTCCCTCGCCGCTCCTCGACCTGTCGGATGCGGCCGTCAAGAAGATGATCAAGCAGGCGAAGAAGCGCGGCTTCGTCACCTTCGATCAGCTCAATGAAGTGCTGCCCTCCGACACCACGTCGCCGGAGCAGATCGAAGACATCATGTCGATGCTGTCCGACATGGGCATCAATGTGTCCGAGGCGGAAGACACCGAGGCCGAAGAGGAAGAGGCCAAGGAAGAGGCCGACGAGGAGCTCGACAACGATCTGGTCGAAGTCACCGCCAAGGCCGTCACCGAGACCAAGAAG
>NZ_QTKI01000077.1:0-14857 GCF_010820945.1 Rhodopseudomonas sp. BR0C11 | reverse complement strand
GGTCGCCGGCAGACAGGTGGGGTCCGGCGGTTCGGCCGGCCGGAGAACCCGGGCCTGTGTAGTGCGCAGGCGGGCTGGTGTCACCCTGGCGGGTGCTCAAGGTCAGGGAGCGGCGGGCTCGGGGGCGGGCGTGGCCGGCGCGTTGACGCGGCGGAAGCGCAGCACCATCCGGGTGCCGGCGTGCTGTGGGTCGCGCTCGACGTCGGCTTCGAGCTTGGCGGCCATCGCGCTGACGATGCGCTGGCCCATGCCGGTCGATTGCGGGTTGGCTTTGACGTTGAGCCCGACGCCGTCGTCGGAGATGACCAGTTCGAGGTCGTCGCCGCTCGCCGTCAGCTCGACATGAATCGGGCCCTTGCCTTCGGGGTAGGCGTATTTGACGGCGTTCATCACCAGCTCGTTGACGATGATGCCGATCGCGACGGCGCGGTCCGGATCGGTCTCGACCGGCTGCGCCGACAGCGTCAGCCGCGACATCCGGTTGCCTTCGGCCGAACGCCGCAAGTCTTCGAGCAGCGCCTCGAGATACTGGTTGAGCATCACGCTCTTGAGGTCGTGCGAGGTGTAGAGCCGGCGGTGCACCTGCGCGACCGCGGCGACGCGGCCCATCGCATTGGTCAGCGCCGCCTTCACCTCTTCCTCTTTGCTGGACGAGGCCTGCAGATGCAGCAGCGAGGCTATGATCTGCAGCGAATTGCCGACTCGGTGGTTGACCTCGCGCAGCAGCATTTCGCGTTCGGCAGCGAGCGCAGCGTAGCGGTCGCGGGAGGCGCGGACTTCGGCTTCGGCATCGTCTCGCGCCTTGCGCACCATCGCCTGCTTCAGCGCCTGATCGGCGGCGACCTGCAGCAGCGGCACGAACTCGCCCTGGGCATCCTTGACCAGATAATCGTCGGCGCCGGCTTTCAGCGCGGTAACGGCGATCTTGGAATCCTGCGAGGCGGTGACGAACACCACGGGCGGCGGATCCGGGATCGCCTGGATCTGCTCCAGCGTCTCCAGCCCGTCGAGGCCGGGCATATACTGATCGAGCGCGATCACGTCGACGCCGCCCTGGCGCAACCGCTCCAGGCCGGCTTCGCCGCTCAGCACGTGTTCGACGCTGAATCCCTGCCGCTGCAGGCCGCGCGACACGAGGCGGCCGAGCGCCTCGTCGTCGTCGATATAGAGCAGGGTCGGCTTGGCGTCTGTCATGGAGCGTCGGGCTGAGGGACCTGGATGACCGAGAAGAACAGGCCGAGTTGGCGGATCGCGTTGGCGAAGCTCTCGTAGTTCACCGGCTTGGTGATGTAGACGTTGCAGCCGAGCTCGTAGCAGCGCTTGATCTCGTGTGCATCGTCGGTCGTCGTCAGCACCACCACCGGGGTGGTCTTGAGATGATCGTTTTCCTTGATCCGCCGCAGGATGTCGATGCCGCTGGCATCGGGCAGATTGAGGTCGAGCAGCACCAAGAGCGCGCGGTGCTTGTGTTCGATGCCGGTGCCGTCGCTGCCGAATAGATAATTCAGCGCGGCTGTCCCGGAGGTGAACGGGATGATCTCGTTGTTGACGCCGGAACGGCGGATGTTCCGCTCGATGAGACGGGCATGACCCTCGTCGTCCTCGATCATGATGATGGTGACTGGGTTACTCATGCGCGCTGTTCCTGGTTCTTATTCGCCGCCCATTTGGCCGGCAGGGTGATGGTGAAGGTCGAGCCTTCGCCGAGCGCGGATGACACCGACATGGTGCCGCCCAGGCGTCGGACCAGCGCTCGCACATGGGCGAGGCCGATCCCTTGGCCGGGCCGGTCCTGTGTACCGGCGCGGCGGAAAAGATCAAAGATTCTCTGGTGGTCCTTGGGATCGATCCCCCGGCCATTGTCGGTGATTTCGAAGATCACGAAGCCGAGCTTCTGCCGGCCACGGATCACGATGTCGCCCGGCACACCGTTCTTCAGATATTTCAGGGCGTTATCGATGAGATTTGAGAAGATCTGTTCGAGCGCCAGCCGATCGCTGACGATCTCCGGCAGCGGCTCGATCCGGATCTGCGCATCGGCCTCGGCGGCCTGATGCGCCACCGTCGAGGCGATGTTCTCGATCAACTCGCGGGTGTCGATCCGCACCGGCTGGAACTGGCGGCGGCCTTCGCGGGTGAGGTTGAGGATGGCGCTGATCAGGCGGTCCATCTTGCCGATCGAGGATTTGATGAAGCCGAGCGCTTCGGTGAAATCCTCGGAGAGCTGGCGGTCGGCGGGTTCGAGCTCCGGCTCGCCGTCGCTGTCGGCATTGGCGGCGCTCTGCTTGCCGGCGACTTCGCGGCTCAGCGTCGCGATCCGGCGGAAGATGTCGCTGCGCAGTTCCTCGAGCTCGCTGGTGAAGCCCATGATGTTGACCAGCGGCGAGCGCAGATCGTGGCTGACAATGTAGGCGAAGCGCTGGATCTCCTCGTTGGCCTCGCGCAGGTCGGTGGTGCGTTCCTGTACGGTGGATTCGAGGTTGAGGTTGTTCTCACGCAGCTGATTTTCGGCCTCGTCGCGCGCCCGCGCCGAGCGGCGGACCAGAAAGATCGATAGGCCGGCAAGCACCAGAACCAGTCCCGAGCCGGTGGTGGTGATGATGGTGGCGAGCGCTTGGCTGCGGTCGGCCTCGGTGGTGCGCTCCGAGAACAGCCGGTTTTCCTCCTGCCGCATCGCCGTCAGCGACGAGGTCAGGGTGTCCATCGCGCGGCGGCCATCGATGTCGCGCAGCAACTGCCGGGCTTCGTCGATCCGGTCCTGCTGCGCCAGCGCGATCACCTGGCGAAACCGTTCGATGCGCGCGGTCGCGGAGGCGATCGCCTGATCGATGTAGGGGACCTGAGCGGTATTGTCGGCGACGAAGTCGCGCAGCCGCTTCAGCCGCGGCACCACGTCGGATGCAGCTTCCTCGAACTGGGTGATCAGGTCGTCCTGGCGGGTCAGGACATAGCCGCGCTCGGCGCTCTCGGCGCGGCGGAGCTGCAACTGAGCCAGCGCGATCTGGTTCTGGACTTCCAGGGTGTGGGCGACCCAGGCGTTGTCCTCGCGCGCCTTCTGCAGCCAGTACACCGAGGCGAGGCTGATCGCGACCAGCACGGCGAACGACAGCGACAGCAGGGTGATCTGGGCAAACGAGCGTTTGCGCGCGGATTCAGGCGTCACCGCGCGCCTCCAGCACGAACGAAATCAGGCAAGCCATCCCCCAGGCGTCGCAAGGCAGAACTTAGAACGCTTTCTAACGCCGCTGAGGCGGAAAGGTTCCCGAGGGACGCAGGAGAATTTGGAATGTGCTCGTTTCGGCTGGAACGAGCGGGCTCGCGAGAAAGCGAACCCGCTGCAAGAGCTTAGGCGGCTAACCTGCAGGATCGCCCGAAGCGAGGTACTGCTCCAGCCAGTGGATGTGGTAGTCGCCATCGATGATCGACGGCTCGCGCACCAGGGCGCGGAATAGCGGCAGGGTCGTCTCGATGCCGTCCACCACCATCTCGTCGAGCGCGCGGCGCAGCCGCATCAGGCACTCGCCGCGGGTCTTGCCGTGGACGATCAGCTTGCCGACCAGCGAGTCGTAATAGGGCGGGATGGTGTAGCCCTGATACACCGCTGAATCGATCCGGATGCCGAGGCCGCCGGGCGGATGGTAGCGCGAGATCTTGCCTGGCGATGGCCGGAAGGTCACCGGGTTCTCAGCGTTGACCCGGCACTCGATCGCATGCCCGTTGAGGGTGATCTCGTCCTGGGTGACCGGGAGATCACCGCCGGCGGCGATCCGGATCTGCTCCAGCACCAGATCGATGCCGGTGATCATCTCTGTCACCGGATGCTCGACCTGGATGCGGGTGTTCATTTCGATGAAATAGAACTCGCCGTCCTCGTAGAGGAATTCGATGGTGCCGACGCCGAGATACTGCATCTCCTGCATTGCCTTGGCGCAGATGCCGCCGATCCGGGCGCGCGCTTCCGGGCTGATCACGGGCGAGGGGCTTTCCTCCCACACCTTCTGATGCCGGCGCTGCAGCGAGCAGTCGCGCTCACCGGGATGGATCGCGCCGCCACGGCCGTCGCCGAGCACTTGGATCTCGATGTGGCGGGGCTTCTGCAGGTACTTTTCCAGATATACCGAGGCGTCGCCGAACGCGGCCTTGGCTTCGTTGCCGGCGGTGGAGATCGCCAGCGCCAGATCGTCGGCGGTGTGCGCGACCTTCATGCCGCGGCCGCCGCCGCCTGCCGCGGCCTTGACCAGCACCGGGAAGCCGATCTCCTTGGCGATCGACATCGCATCGTCGTCGGGGCCGACTGCGCCGTCGGAGCCCGGCACCACCGGGATGCCGAGCCGCTTGGCGGTCTTCTTGGCCTCGATCTTGTCGCCCATCAGGCGGATATGCTCGGCCTTGGGGCCGATGAAGTGCAGATTATGGTCGTCGAGGATTTCGGCGAAGCGGGCGTTCTCGGACAGGAAGCCGTAGCCCGGATGCACCGCATCGGCGCCGGTGATCTCGCAGGCGGCGAGCAGCGCCGGGACGTTGAGGTAGCTGTCCTTGGACTGCGGCGGGCCGATGCACACGCTCTCGTCGGCGAGGCGGACGTGCATCGCGTCGGCGTCGGCGGTGGAGTGGACCGCGACCGTGGCGATGCCGAGCTCCTTGCACGCGCGCAGCACGCGCAGGGCGATCTCGCCGCGATTAGCTATCAGGATTTTATCGAACATCGGCTTAACCGCGCTGTGAGGCCAAAGAGGCGAGTGGCGAGTAGCGAAGGGAGTATGGAAGGAGATGCAGCTAAGCGACGTGTTTCACTCGCTAATCGCTGCGTCCGATCCGCCTCTTACTCGATCACGACCAGCGGCTCGCCGAACTCGACCGGCTGGCCGTCTTCGACCAGGATCTGGGTGACGATGCCGGCCTTCGGCGAAGGAATCTGGTTCATGGTCTTCATCGCCTCGACGATGAACAGCGTCTCGCCGACCGACACTCGGCTGCCGACATCGATGAACGGCTTGGCGCCAGGCTCCGGCGCCCAGTACACGGTGCCGACCATCGGCGAGGTGACGACGCCCGGATGCTTGGCCAGATCGACCGACGAGGTGTCTTTCGCGGCTGCCGCGCCACCGGCGGCGGGTGCCGGCGCGTAGGCTGCCGGTACGGCTGCGGCGATGCTGACGTTGCGGGCGACGCGCACGCGCAGACCGGCCCGTTCGATCTCGATCTCGGTCAGGTTGGTCTCATCCAGCAGCACCGCGAGTTCGCGGATCAGGCTGCTGTCGTCGGTCGCCGGGGCGGTGGTCGGCTCGGCGGCGGTTTTCTCTGCAGGCTGGCGGGCCATGGTGTTTCGATCCAGATGTCTTGAGTGAACGGGCGGGCTCAGGCCGTGGTGCGGGCGCCGAGTCTGGCGGCGAGGCCGGTGATGGCCAGGCGATAGCCGTCGATGCCGAAGCCGCACAGGCTGGCGAAGGCGGCCTTCGCGATGAAGGAGTGGTGACGGAAGTCCTCACGCGCAAATACGTTGGAAACATGGACTTCCACCGTCGGTATCTGCACGCCGACCAGGGCGTCATGCAGAGCGATCGAGGTGTGGGTGTATCCACCGGCATTGATCACGATGCCAGCCACCTTTTCGCTGCGCGCCTGGTGAATCCAGTCGATCAGCTGGCCTTCGTGGTTGGACTGATGGCAGACGGCGACCAGACCGAAACCGGCGGCGGTCTCGGCGCACAGCTTCTCGACATCGGCCAAGGTGGCGCGACCGTAGATTTCCGGCTCACGGGTCCCGAGCAGATTCAAGTTCGGGCCGTTCAGCACGTAAATCGTCTGAGCCATCGAAAATTCCGGCAATTTTTGCGAATCTGATCCAGCCGAGCGGGACAACCCTCCGCACAGCCTGTCGGAATCCGGCGAAATTCACCTGATCGCGGGCGTTATAGGTAACCTCGGGGCTGAGGGGAAGCCTGAACAGGCTCGAACAGGGGATGAAATCCCTGATGCTTTGGACGAGTTCGCCTGCGCAACCGACAGGAATTGTTCGCAATCGAGGCCCCGGCGTGGTGTCGGGGCACCTAAGGTAATGCACAGGGGGCGGCCATGACCGCCCCCTGTGTCGGAGTGCGTGAATCAGATGTCGAGGACGGCGACGATTTCCAGCGTGCGCGGATTCACCACCACGATCTCGTCGCGCACCATGAAGAACTCGTAGCCGCGCCAATCCGGATAGACCGTCACGATCTCGGTTGGCAGCGGATGGAAGTGGACCTCGCGCGGCACGCGCGTGCCGACCGAGATCGAGAAGTTGACGTTGGTCTGCGGCTCGATGTGCTGGTTCTTGATCACCGTGGTGATCTTGGTGCGCTGCTCGGTCGAGAGCTGCGCCCGGGCGCCGGCTTGGCCGGTGGTGGTCGACGACCGGTCGCGATCGTTATCCGCGCCGCGTTGCTTGCTCCGGTCATGGTCGCGGTCGTTGTCGGCACCGCGCTGCATTTTGCTGTCGTGATCGCGGTCATTGTCGGCATTGCGATTGCCGCTTCGCTCATTGCGATCTTCGGCCTTCATCTTGGAGCGGTCGCGATCATGATCGCTGACACCCTTGGTGGCATCGTTGGCGCTGCGATCCATCGCCGGGGCTTCGCGCGACGTGCCGGAGCGGTCGGAGTCGGAGCGCTGCATCTGTGAAGCGCCGGCACTGCTTGGCGCGGGCGCAGATTGTCCGACCGATGGCGCGGAGGTGGCGGCGCCGCCACTGCCGCTGGAACTACCGGAGGATGACGACTGCGCGTTGGCGGCGGCTCCGCCAGCGATCAGTGCGGCGGCGGCGACTGACAGCAACAAGCGATGGTTCATTGGGGCTCTCCCATGTGCCTGCCCGTGCCTCAACTTCATCCCTGCAGCACCGTTCCCGCGGTGATGAGGAGTTCCGTACGCTGACGTTCCCGGAGTTTTGTTTTGTCGAACCGTCATATTCGGATTAGTCTGAGGGTCCGTGAGGCTCCGTGCGACCCAATGATCCGGTCGCGATTGCCCGACCCCAACGCTCGCGGCCAGCAGCCTGAACCAGCCGATGCGAATTCAGGCGTGCACCTTCGCCGCGAGACTCCAACCGGAGGTGTCATGGCTCGCTACATCGTGCGATTTATGAAGGGCATCCTCGGCGAGAACGGCCGGCACGAGGAAATTTGCCAGGGTCTGCTGGAGGTCGACGCTGAAACCAGCGATGGCGCGATCGAGCTCGCCAAGCAGCGGTTCTGCGAACAGGAGCGGCTGCCGGAATGGTCGCTGCACGCCGACCGCGTCGACGTCGCCGAAACCGAGTTTCCGTCCTAGACCCTTCTGCAATTCGCACCTGTACACGATGGACGCGGGCCGACTGCGGATGCCCGCGCATAAACCTGACGTGCCAACGGGTAGGTGGCGGGTGCCGTCATTCCTGCGTCAGGATGGCGCGTCATCGTACGGTTGCCTCGCCAATCTCTACAGTGTAGAAATTGGCTACCGTAAGCGGCTGACAGCGTTGCGAGAGCTTCTCACGGTGTTGTCGCGACAGGTTTCGCGACCCTCAATCAGGCTCTTGGCCGGACCGTCGGTCTTTCACCCGTCTGCATAGGATGCGGACGCGCGCGTCCGAGGGCTCACTCGCAACGCCAGGCTCGGACTGCGAGCGAACCATGAGCGGACTGCTCTCATTTTTTGATCTGTCAGACGAACGCGGCGTGTTGAGAACCTCGATCGCCGTGACATTCGTGATCTCTTTTCTCGGCATCGGCTTCGGCCTGTTCTCGGGATCGTTCTCGATCGTGTTCGATGGGGTGTATTCCCTGATCGATGCGGGGATGAGCCTGCTGTCGCTGATCGTGGTCAACCTGATCACGTCCTACGCGGTGGCGGATCATCTGTCGCGCAAGCTCAGAGAACGCTTTTCGTTCGGCCTTTGGCACCTCGAGCCGATGGTGCTCGGGCTGAACGCCACCTTGCTGATCAGTGCGGCGCTCTACGCGCTGGTCACGGCGATCGGCAGCCTGCTGAGCGGCGGGCGTGATCTGGAGTTCGGCTCGGCGCTGATTTACGCGGCCGTGACGGTGATCGCCTGCGCGGGCATCGCGGCCGTGGAATGGCGCGCCAATCGCAGGATCGGATCGGAATTCGTTCGCCTCGACGTGCGCGGCTGGATCATGTCGGCCGGCATCAGCGCCGCGCTGCTGATCGCCTTCATGATCGGTCTGGCGGTGCAGGGGACATCATGGCAATGGATTTCGCCCTACATCGATCCGGCGGTTCTGGCCGCGGTGTGCGTGCTCATCATTCCGCTGCCGGTCTCGACGGTGCGGCAGGCGCTGGCCGACATCTTCCTGGTGACGCCAGTGGATTTGAAGAAGCACCTAGACACGGTGGCGGCGGCGTTCGTCGCCAAGCACGGCTTCGTCTCCTACCGCGCCTATGTTGCGCGGGTCGGACGACCGAAGGAGATCGAATTGTACTTCATCGTTCCTGCCGATGCGCCGGCGCGCACGATCGGCGAATGGGACGTGTTGCGGGACGAGATCGGAGATCTGGTTGGCGACGACGGACCGAACCGTTGGCTGACCGTTGTGTTCACGGGTGATCCTGAATGGGCCGAATGACGTCGACCGCAGACACGAAATCGAACACCAAGACCCGCGCGAGCTCCGGCCCGCGCGGTCTTGCCAAGCAGGTGATCGTCGAGACCGCGGTGGGTCTGATGGAGGAGGTGGGAGAGGCCGCCTTCAGCGTGCGCAAACTCGGCGACAGAGTCGGCTGCGATCCGATGGCGATCCTCTATCACTTCAAGAACAAGGACGGCATGTATCGCGCGATGGCCGACGCGCTGGTGGCGAAGCTGTCGCCGGTCGGCCACGACCTGGCTTGGCAGGATCGGCTCCGCACCCACGCGCGCGATCATCGTGCGCTGGCGCTCCGCTATCCGAACACGTTTCCGCTGCTGCAGAGATTTCTCAACACCGGGGTCGCCGACTTCCCCCACATCGAAATGGTTCATTGTGCGCTGGCCGACGCCGGCGTGTCCGATGCGGAGGCACCCGCCGTCTGCCTCGCCTGGTACGCAGGCGTGATCGGTCTGTGCACGGCGGAGATCAGCGGGCTGGTCCGGCCGGCTCGCCAGTCCGAAGTCGTGGAAATGGAAGAGCTGCCGTCTGCCGAGTTTCCGGTGCTGAGGAAACTGGCTCGCTCGTATCTGGCCGTCGAGACGGAAAACGTCTTCGAAATCGCCAATGAGCTGTTTATCGAAGGTCTAGGCAGCCGAGCGGGCTGCAGGTCGAACTGAAACGTCCGGCATGATCGTTTGGCAAGATCGCCAGCGCCGCAACAGACGGCGACTGGCGATGCTAACTCAGGCGCCGATCGCGCTCAGCACTTGTCCTTGCCGCAGCGCGCGGTGTTGATCTTCTGGCGCAGCGTGTCGAGGCCGACCGCGCCGACCACCACCTGCTTGCCGATCACGTAGCTCGGCGTGCCATTCATGCCCATCGACTCTGCGAGCTTGAAGCTCTCTTCGATGGTGGCGCGCACTTCCGGGCTGTTCATGTCTTTCTCGATCTTGGCGGGGTCGAGGCCGGCGTCCTTCGCGGCCGCCAGCGCACGCGCCTTGTCGGCTTGACCGCGGCCGCCGAGCAGCTTCTGGTGGAAGTCGAGATACTTCTTGCCGGTCGGGTCCTGCATCCGCACGGCGATCGCGACCTGAGCGGCTTCGACCGAGGGCGGGCCGAGCACCGGAAATTCCTTCAGAACGACCTTCAGGTTCGGATCGTCCTTCATCAGCTCCATCATGTCGGTCATCGCGCGTTTGCAGTAACCGCAATTGTAGTCGAAGAACTCGACCATGGTGACGTCGCCGTTCTTGTTGCCGCCCGTCACGCCGCGCGGCGAATTGTAGATAATGTCGGCGTTGTCCTTGATCGCCTGCTGATGCTTTTCGGCCTGAGCCGCAGCCTGGCGCTTGCCGAGCTCTTCCGAGGCTTCTTCGAGCACCTCGGGATGCGACACCAGATATTCTTTGATGATGGATTCGATCTGGCTCCGCTGCTCGTCGGAGAACTTCTGCGCCGAGGCGACGGCCGGCGCGCCAACGATGGCGAGCGCGAGCAGGGCTGTGGCGAGCGGGCGGAACGACAGCATAGGCGGATCCCTTCGGCGGGTCAGGTCGTGGAAAAGACGCGTGGATTCGGACGTTTCATAGCGCTTTTCCCCGGCAAATACGCGGTTTTTGTGAACACGATCCGGTCAGGCAGGGCCTGAGGCCGGTGCGACGCAACGACGCCGGCGCCCGGGAGAACCGAACGCCGGCGTCGTCAGATCGCGTGCCGAGTTACTTGATGGTGGTCAGGCGCAGATAGGGGCGGGGTTCTTCCCAGCCCTGCGGGAACGCCTTGGTGGCGGCTTCGCCCTTGACCGACAGCGGGATGATGACCTTGTCGCCCGGGCGCCAGTCGGCCGGGGCCGCGACGGTGTGTTTGTCGGCAAACTGCAGCGCGTCGATCACGCGCAGGATCTCGTCGAAGTTCCGCCCGACGTTCATCGGGTAGGTCATGGTGAGGCGGATCTTCTTGTTCGGATCGATGATGAACACCGAACGCACCGCAGCGGTATCGCTCTGGTTCGGATGGATCATGTCGTAGAGCTTAGCGACCTTCAGCTCCGGATCGGCAATGATCGGGAATTGCAGGTCGGTCTGCTGGGTGTCGTTGACGTCCGCGATCCACTTCAGATGCTCGTCCACGGTGTCGGTCGACAGGCCGATCGGCTTGACGTTCCGCGACGCGAACGGCTGCGCCAGCTTGGCGGTCTTGCCCATCTCGGTGGTGCAGACCGGGGTGAAGTCGGCGGGGTGGCTGAAGAAGAAGACCCAGGAGTTGCCGATGAAGTCGTGGAACGAAATCTTGCCCTTGGTGGTGTCGGCGGTGAAGTCGGGGGCAATGTCGCCGATATGAAGGGACATCGGTAGGGTCTCCTGTACGTTTGTTGAGTGCTGGATTACGCGCCGAACGAGGTCGTGCGCGTGGAAGGATGGAGACCTTCTAAATGGAGATTCCGCACCGCAGGATCAAGGAACTCGTCGCAAAAGCATCCGCAAAAAGCATCGGGCGATGCATGATGATCATGCACCGCCCAACGAATGTCTTATCTCGGTACGTCCTATCTCGGTACGGCTACGGGCAGGGCATCTCGCGGCCGCCCTTGGCGATGTAGGTGCCGGTCGCCGGATTGTACGATCGGAAGCGCCGTGCGCAGTAGTCCTGCTGCCGTGCCGCTTCGGCCTGGCTGGCTGCAATCGCGCCGCCGACGATCGCCGCGCCGATGCCGATCCCGACTGCAGCGCCCGGGCCACCCCAGCCGCGTCCACGGCCGCGACCCCATCCACGTCCGCGCCCGCGCCCCCAGCCGCGCTGGGCATGCGCCGGCGTCGAAGCCAGCGTCATGGCCGCGCCGGTGGTGGCGATCATCCCCAAACCGTACATCGTCAGCAGCGCAACGCTCGCCAGCGCACGCGTGATGAACTTTCGGGGCTTGTTGCCCGCGGGTCGTGTCGAGTTGGTCATGGATGTTTCTCCCGATGTTGGAGCAGCGATGCTGTTTGCTGGTGAGCGCCGAGCGCTCAACGCAACCGTCGCGAGTCTTGGACGATCGCGAGACTCAAGCGGACAAGATCGCCGCGCCGGGAGTGTGACAGAGCCGTGCACACGGGACAATCCGCCGCGGCGCGACAATGACGCGCGGAACGCTATTTCTGGCCCGGCATCTTCGCCGCGACGATGTCGTCGGCCTTGACCCAGCCCGGCGAGCCGACCGGGAAGCGGGTCTTGGCGCGGGCCGCAAGCTCGCGCGCGGTCTTGGCATCGCCTCGCAAGTAAGCCGCCTGTGCCGAGGCAAGATCTGCCTCGGCGTAGTTGCCCTTCTGGCCGTAGGCCATGGCCAGATGGCTGTAACCGAGCGGCACTTCGCCCTCGCGGCCGAGCGCGCCGCGCAGGATCTGGATGGCTTCGTCGGTGTAGGCCTTGTTGTTGCTGGCGACCAGCGCCTGGCCGAGCAGGATCTGGATCAGCGGCGCGCCATTGGTCATCGCCACCGCCTTGCGCAGCGGTGCGATCGCCTCAGCCGGCTTGCCGCCTTCGAGCAGCGCCTGACCGCGTAGCTCGTAGAAATAGGGATTGTTGGGCTGAGCCTGGATCAAGCCGTCGATCTGTGCGAGCGCCGAGCGCGGATCGCCATGCAGATAGCTGGCGATCGCGCGTGCGTAGCGCGCCGGAAGGCTGGTGTTCGACGCCGGATAGCGCCGGTACACCGTATCGGCCCGTTCCATGAAGCCCGACACCTTGGCGCGCATCATATCGTGGCGCATCTGCAGCGCCGGATCGTCCTTCTTGTCCCAATACGCGCTGGTCCGCGCCAGTTCGGCGAGCGCGGAGACGCGTTCGGCCGGCATCGGATGCGATTGCGCATAGGGATCGGCGCCGCGCGCCGCGAACAGGCTCTCATTGGTGAAACGCTGGAAGGTCTCGTACATGCCCTTCGCAGATTGCTGCGTGGCGTTGAGAAACTTCACCGCGGCGCGGTCGGCGTTCTCTTCCTGCTGGCGCTGATACGACAGCAGATTGCGCCGGATGACTTCCTGCGGCGCGGTGATCGCCGCCGCGCCGATATTGGCGGCGCCGCTGTTCGGGCCGGCGCTGGCGCCCGCCACCATCGCGCCGACGCCGAGCAGCATCGCGACGATCATCTGCGTCTGCGCCTGCGCGAGCTGGGTGCGCAGCTTGGAGAGATGGCCGCCGGCAAGGTGGCCGGTTTCGTGCGCCAGCACGCCGATCAGTTGATTCGGCGTTTCCGATTGCAGCAGCGCGCCGTAGTTGACGAAGATGCGGTGGCCGTCGGCCACGAAGGCGTTGAAGGTCGGATCGTTGATGATCGCGACCTGGATGTTCTGTTTCTCCAGCCCGGCGACGCGCAGGATTGGCCGGGTGTAGTCGCGCAGCAACTGCTCGGTCTCGGTGTCGCGCAGCAGCGGCGGTCCCTTCTGCGTCGGGGCCTGCGCCAGCGCGGGAACCGGCGTGATCGCCAGCGCGAGCGCGGTTAGCCCCGCGACCAGCCGCGACGCCTGCTTGCGTGCGGACGGGCATAGCCGTCCGGCGAAAACTGCAATGTCCTTCAGCATTGGCCGAGCATCGAATTCCGGGTATCTCCAGGTCGGCCCAGCAAGACGGCAGCGGCGCGGCGCGCAGCGGGTTCACCGAACAGACCGCGCGGGGATAGCAGAATTCGATGCTCGATGCGACCAAGACACAACGTGCGCGCGGATTGTTGACCGCGTCCGCCCGCAGCGACGTACCGCCGTTCATGGTGATGGACGTGATGGCGGCGGCCGACCGGATCGAAGCGGCCGGGGGTCACGTCATTCATATGGAAGTCGGGCAGCCGTGGGCGCCGGCGCCGCGCGCCGCGCTCGCTGCCGCGCATGCGGCGCTCGACAGCAGCCGGATCGACTACACCTCCGCGCTCGGGATTCCGTCGCTGCGCGCACGGATCGCGAAGCATTATCGCGAAACCTATCGCTGCGATGTCGATCCTGACCGCATCGTGGTCACCACCGGTTCGTCGGGCGCGTTCATCCTGTCGTTCCTGGCGCTGTTCGAGCCGGGCGATCGCGTCGCGGTGACGGTGCCGGGCTATCCGCCGTATCGCCACATTCTGAATGCGCTCGGCTGCGTGCCAGTGCCGATCGAGACGCACAGCGAGACGCGTCATGCGCTGACTGGCGAAGCGCTGCTCGCCGCGCACCGCAAGGCGCCGCTGAAGGGCGTACTGGTCGGTAGCCCCGCCAATCCGACTGGCACGATGATGACGCGCGAGGCGCTGACCGAACTGATCGCGGTCGCCGAAAGCGAAGGCATCCGATTCATTTCCGACGAGATCTATCACGGTCTCGACTACGCGTTCCCCGCGGTCACCGCTGCGGAGCTGTCGCCGAACGCGGTGGTGATCAACTCGTTCTCGAAGTACTTCTGCATGACCGGCTGGCGCGTCGGTTGGATGGTGCTGCCGGAGAATCTGGTGCGGCCGGTCGAACGTCTGCAGCAGAACCTGGCGATCTCGGTGCCGACGCTGTCGCAGATCGCCGCCGAGGCGGCGTTCGACGGCAGCGCTGAGATGGAAGCGGTCAAGCGCGGCTACGAAGAGAACCGCGCAATTCTGATCGAGGGGCTGCCGAAGGCGGGCTTGACCGAGTTCCTGCCGGCCGACGGCGCGTTCTATCTGTACGCCGACGTCTCGGCCTTCACCGCCGACAGCTACGACTTCACCAAGCGGATGCTGGAAGAGGCGAGGGTGGCGTCGACCCCGGGCATCGACTTCGATCCGGTGCGCGGCAAGAGCTTCGTGCGGTTTTCCTACGCCCGTTCAGCCGACGACATGCGCGAGGCGGTGCGCCGGATCACGGATTGGCTTGCACGATAATTTCGTCTGAATGACTGGATCGGCAATTTCGCTGCTTGATCTGAGCGGCATTTCGTCGCTATAGGCTCCCGCGACTAATTCCTCTCGGGAGAATTCCCTTGCCGCTCGGTTCGTCCGCGCCGCCCAGGATCGGCGGCCACACCGCGCTCGCAGCCGATTTGTGGCCGCGGCGCACGGACGGATTCTCCGCCTGGTTGCGGATGGCGGTTTTGATCGCGTTCGGCTCTGTGTTGCTGGCGCTGTCTGCCAAGGTCAACCTGCCGCTGCCGCGGGTTCCGATGACGCTGCAGACGCTGGTGGTGGTGCTGATCGGTGCCGCCTATGGCGCGCGGCTCGGCGCCGCGACCGTGCTCGCCTATCTGGCGGAAGGCGCCGCCGGCCCGGCGAACACAGG
>NZ_QTKI01000768.1:0-880 GCF_010820945.1 Rhodopseudomonas sp. BR0C11 | reverse complement strand
CGTTGCGAGCGCCCCGGAACGACGTTGTAGGGAAAACAGCGGCGCGGCGACGGCTAATCCTCCCCAGCTACTCCCGCGCAAGTGCCCTCACGCATTCCTTGCCATCAACCGGCCGTCGACCGGGATCACCGCGCCGGTGATGAACGATGCGGCGGGTAGGCACAGGCTGAGCGTCATGTGGGCGACTTCTTCCGGGTCGCCGTAGCGGTGCAAAGCGGTGCGGCGGCGGGCGTATTTCTGTTTGTGGTCGTCGCTGATGCGGTCGGTCATTCCGGTGGTGATCGGGCCGGGGCAGATGCAGTTCACGGTGATGCCTTCGGGGCCGAGCTCGACCGCGAGCGAGCGCGTCAGTCCAGTGACGCCAGCTTTCGCCGCCGAATACGGGCTGTGAGTTGCGGTGGCGCCGAGCGCTTCGGTCGAGGCGATATTGACGATGCGCGGGGATTGCGACTTGCGCAAATACGGCAGCGCGGCGCTGCCGAGATGCCGGCATTGTTGATGACGATGTCGAGGCCGCCGAGTGATTGCGCGATATGCTCGACGCCGCTCTTGATCGCCTGCGCGTCGCCGACATCGAGCGCGAAAGCCGTTGCATCGCCGCCGCGCGCCTTGATGGCGTCGGCGACCGGCTGCGCGCCGGCGAGGGTGACATCAGTGACCGCGACGCGTGCGCCTTCGTCGGCGAACACGTGCGCGGTGGCGCGGCCCATGCCGCTCGCGGCGCCTGTGACGAGAACGCGCAGGCCTTTGACGGAACGGCTGAGCGGCTTGTACGACATCGGTTTCCTCCGGTTGTTTCTTGTTGCGGAATGTGCGGGCGCGCGGCGCGCGTGCCTTCCGATTGACAAGGCTGGCATCGATCGACACACAGGTCAAACGT
>NZ_QTKI01000767.1:0-885 GCF_010820945.1 Rhodopseudomonas sp. BR0C11 | reverse complement strand
CCGGCCAGCGGCCATCGGGGCCGGCCAGCGTCCGGGCCCATTGCAGCGCGGCGTCGAGATCGGCGCTGTCGCCCTTAAGCTCGGCGTCGATCTGCGCGCCTTGATCATCGCGCCGCGCCCGATAGGCGAAGCGGCCGCGCAGTGTGTCGCCGCCGCTCTGCACCGTCAGCGGATCGAGCACCCAAGCGTCGGAGCCGGCGCGGACCCCGCCGGTGATCCGCAGCGCCTTGGTCAGGCCACCCGCCGTCGGCGTGCGACCCTGCAGCCAAGCGGCGAGCAGGTCCGGATCGCTGGCAGACAGATCGAGCGTGCCGGTGATCGCCGCGTCCGCGGCCCCCGCGCCGCCGCGCAGCGCCAACCGCGTGCCGCCGGGCGCCCGCAGCTCGAGTTGCTCGATCTGCCAGGCCTGCGGATCGCCGCGCAGCTCGGCGGTCAGATCTGTCACCGGGCGGCTGCCGATCATGATCTGGTCGGCGTCGAGCGACACCCGCGCCGGCAACGGCGGCAGCGGCAACAACGCCGCCAGATCGCGCAGCCGCACCAGCCAAGGCAGCGGCGGCGCGGCATCGCCGGGCTTCGCGAGCAGACGGTCGGCATCGAGCTGCCGTGCCGACAGCTTGGCGTCGAGCCGCGGCGTGCCGCCGAACCGTGCTTCGCCGCCGCCGGTGAGCTTGAGCGCGCGGTCGTCAGCGCCCCAGGAGACCTCAACCTGATTCAGCCGCGCGAGCGCCGGATCGGCCTCGATCTTGGCGGCGAGCCGCCACGGCGTCCGCGGCGTCTCTCCCGCCGCAGCCGCAAGCGCCGCCAGCGACGCTGTGCCGTCGAACCGGGGCCGGCTTTGCTCGAACCTCACCAAGCCGTCGAGATCGGCTGCGATTCCGCCGG